>NZ_JBIQOD010000009.1:0-148172 GCF_044130335.1 Acinetobacter halobius | reverse complement strand
TTTATCAGAAGTTTTAATCTTCATCACCGCCGATGGATGTGCATTCTACAGCATTTCTATCCCCTTGCAACCCCCTTCTCTCAATTATTTATAAAAAAACTCCCACTTGTTTATTTATTCGACAAAAATACATCTTTTTACTAACATTTCTTAAAATTTGATTTAACAATGAGCAATTAAGAGCTGTTAATATAGTTAAAAGATTATATTTTTAATTCAATCTGCTGATTATAAAGTTCCGGAACTCTTTTATATGCAACACATTCGCCATTTATGTGCAGGTCTTCTGTTTATAGGCTTCACGACTTTTGCATTTGCTGAAGATGTAACTACAGCTTCAAGCGAAATAGATACCAGTGCTGATCCACAAGCAGCTTCATCTTCTTCGCTTAAAGAATTGAAGAACATTAAAGCGAAAGATTTAAAAGTAGATGCCAATGCAGCACAACCCGATAGTGTAAAAGATCCACTTCAACCCTTAAATCGGCAAATTTTTGCTGTTAATGATGCATTAGACCGTGCAATCGTTCGCCCTATTGCTGTTGAATATAAAGAAAAGATTCCCTCAACTGTTCGTGATTCGTATAGTGGCTTTCGTAAAAATCTTGGTGAGCCTTGGAATGCAGTCAACCAATTAATTCAGGGAAGACCTGGTCGTGCGGCAAAAACATTAGGTCGATTCACTATTAATACAGTGACTACTTTAGGCTTTGCAGATCCTGCTTCGCGCTTAGGTTTAGAAACGGAAGATGAAAACTTTGGTACAACACTTGGCTATTGGGGCGTGCCTTCTGGCCCATACCTCGTACTCCCAGTTTTTGGACCTAGTACTTTCCGTGATGGTTTTGGTTTGGTCGTTGATGGTTATGCACGTCCGCAACGGTACATTCTAGAAGATGAAGAAGGCCTATATTGGTCCGAACAAGTTTTACGTGGTATTGATGTTCGCTCACAACTCATTGATATTGAAGGTGCGATTCAAGGCGACAAATACTCTTCAATTCGTGATATTTATTTACAACGTAAAAACTTCATTATTGCTGAGAAAAAGGGTGTAGAAGCTGAAGGTATGTTTATTGATGATGTTGGTGACGATGACTCTACCGACTCCCCTTCTTCTAATCAATCACATCAAATGTTAGATACGGAATAACAATGGGTTACAGCTAGAGCTGAATTTTCTTTCTCTAGCTGTAATTTGCTTGTTATAGTAAAGCTATAGCTTAATGCTAAGGATAAGCCAATTTTTTTATGTATTTCATTCAACCCTCTCGCCATATTCCATATTTAGAACAGGTGCTAGACACACTGCCCAGTGTGCAAATGATTCGCATAGAAGATATTGATCTTTATGACCCAACGATTATTGCGATTGCTGATATCCAAGATTATTTAGAGCACAAATGGGTACTCCCAACGATCGTGCTTGCCTTTGAAAATGAAGGAAGTGCTTTAGCTCAAGCTTGGGAGCTCGGTGCATTAGCTGGTTGGATGTGGAATAAACTACCCTGTAACCCACAACAATCCTTACTTAAGATTGATGCACAATATAAACGTAACCAAGATAGTCGAGATCTACCTTCTGCAGCCGAATTGCAAAAACGACTTTTGCCTAATCCCATAGAATTACAAAACTATACCGTTGAAACCTTTTTTCAGCCTTCTGCTTATTTGTCTGGCGATTGGTTTGATTACTGGAAAATTAGTGACAAAGAACTGATGTTCTATTTGGCTGATGTTTCTGGACATGGTGTCACCAGTAGTTTATTAACCTCTTGGATGGCGGCTTTTCATGGTCGTGCCAAAACACCACGTGGGCTCATTAAGAAACTTAATGGCATGTTGGTGCAAGAAAATATTGAAAAGCACATTACCATGATTGCAGGAATTTTAAACCTCGAAACCCACCAACTACGATGGTCGAGTGCAGGACATTATCCCCCTGCCATTGTGTTTGAACCAAACCAAGCACCTAAAATATTAAACACCAGCAGTTTTCCTCTTGGCCTTACCGAAGAGCTAGAGGTTGAAGAGCATGAATGTGTGCTCAACCGTCATGCCCGCTTCATTATTTGTTCCGATGGAGCTCTTGAACCGTTCAGTGGTGGACTAAATGATCAATTCACACAATTGGTCTATCATTTGCAAAATCAATCCTTTGAAGCACCAGAGCATGTTGCAGACGATATTGCTATTTTAAGTTTACGTCGAATGAATTAATCAAATTATCAATAACTTATTACAATATCCTAGTTTCTAAGACTGTTAGATACTTGAGTAAGTATTTGCCCTATGGGATAATTTCCTATCCTTCTCTGCAAATGGCATTTATATGTCAACAGGTCATGTTGAATATGCAAGCTTGAATGGAACGCATATTTTTAAGCTTATTGGCGAAGTGCGTGCCCAATCTTGTATCAGTCTAGACAAACTTTTAAACCGTATTGAACAACAGTCAAATGTTGTTGGTGCAATCGTAGATTTAACTCAAACTACATTCATTGACAGCACTGTGTTAGGCATTTTGGCGAAGTTAGGCTTAAAGCTTAAACAGATCCATAATATCCAAGCTGTCATGTTGTCCACCAACTCAGATATCACGACCTTGGCCAATAGTATGGGGCTAGGGCAAGTTTTTGTGATTTTAAATTACTGCGGTGATCCAAACGTTTGCACCCTTGAACTTACAGAAGAACATATCACGCATCGTAATATGTTAACTACTGTGTTGGATGCACATAAAACGTTAATGGAACTCAACCAAAGTAATCAAAACATGTTTGAACCTTTAGTTAAACAATTGCAAAAAGAACAAGACAGCCTCGACCAAGTGTCGCAGCAACAAAACGCATAACAACAAATTCTACAGGCCCATTTATGACTTTACTTTCTGCTGTACAGATGAATTCTCAAAATGACATTGAAGCAAATTTCATTGTCATTGAGTCTCTGATTCAACAAAGTAAAGCAAATGGTGCTGAACTCATTGTGTTTCCAGAAAACTTCGTGTGTTTTGCAGCAGGCAAACAGCGCGAGACTGCAGCACAGTTCAAAGATATTCAAAAACGTTTAGAAAAATTGGCGCATCAATACCAAACGTGGATTGTTGCTGGAACGTTGCCATGCCCCTTTCGTCCAGATGGTTCAGTGATTAAGGATGGTCGTGTACGTACAGTGAGTCTTTGTATTAGTCCTGAGCGTACCGAAGCACGTTATGACAAAATTCATTTGTTTGATGTGCAAGTTGGCGATGCTGTAGGTGGTTACCAAGAATCTAAATTTTTTGAACCTGGTACAGATGTCGTTGTAGCAAAAACACCTTTTGGTGATATCGGCTTAATGGTGTGCTATGACTTACGCTTTCCTGAACTGGCTTTAACTTTACGCGCGAAAGGAGCAAATATCTTGACGGCGCCTGCTGCATTTACTTACACCACAGGTCAAATGCATTGGCAATTATTATTACAAGCACGTGCGATGGATAGCCAATGCACTGTATTAGGCGCTGCGCAACAAGGTTGGCATGGTGAAAAAAGACAAACTTGGGGGCATACGGCAGCAACCAATAGCCGTGGTCAAGTTTTGGATTTGATTCATACTCAAGGTGCTCAGCTAATTACAGTCCCTTTTGACTTGGCTGAACAAACTCATATCCGTGAAAGTATGCCATTGATGCAACACCGAAAATTAATGCAGTTTTAAATCAAGTCACAATCTTTAAAAACTACTGACTTCTTCGCACCAAATTATCTTGATGAACATCTACTGTTCTTCTACGGAAGAAATCTCCAATACTAAAAATACATAACTCTATTTACCTTTAAATGGTGAATAATGTCACTGATTACATTCCGTTTGCGTTCACATGAATAAGCCACAGCTAGGAATACTTTGAGAACTAGCAGTCGAACCTATATGATTGATTTTTAATAGACTAAAGTCTCAATTTAATCATAAAGATTTTCTGTGTAAATTTACAAAAACACTGCTTATTCTTTCTATGATTTAAGACAGGATAAGGACTCAAATACAATATTTAGGGAATCAAAATGTCTTTAGAAAAAGTCGTTTATACAGCACATGCAAAAGCAACAGGTGGTCGTGATGGTAGCGCAACGTCATCAGACGGCATTTTAAATGTTAAATTGGCAGTGCCTAAAGAAATGGGCGGTGCAGGTGGTGGCACCAACCCTGAACAGCTTTTTGCCGCAGGTTATTCTGCATGTTTTCTGGGTGCGATGAAGTTTGTCGCAAACCGTGACCATTTAAAAATTACACCTGACGTATATATCGAAGGTGATGTTGGGATTGGTCCAATTCCAACAGGCTTTGGTATTCAAGTGACTTTAAATATTCATTTAGAAGGTTTAGAGCAAGCAGAAGCGCAAAAATTGGTGGATGCAGCACATATCGTTTGCCCTTACTCAAATGCGACGCGCGGTAATATTGATGTGACATTGAATGTGATTGTTTGATTGATTCTCACCTATCCTAAAATAATTTTAGGATAGGTTTTTAAAAAAAAGATCAAAAATAATATAGTCTTAAATATAAAAAATAGATAATATATCTGCATAACTACAACTAAACACATAATAATATGGCAGCATCATTTTATGTCTGGGACGCGACACAGCATAATCCACAAACTACAATTTCTACGCTAGAACAAGCAGAGTATTTTGCCACTCATCCACAAGATTTGGGTTTTACTGAAAATCTAAAAAACTGGTTGTTGGATGTTGAACAAATAGTTACTAATCCTGAACTTGCTGAAAACTTTGATGAAGAAATCATTCAATTTTTTACAAATGCTAAAGGCTATTTTAATTTTTCCAGTAATGTTTTTGTGATTGAGTATTTACAGGAAAAAAGTAAATACCTCTATAAAATATTGGTTGAAACATTACGAAAGCATAACCTTGTTGCATTTGATGCAAAACATTATGTGTTTTTTAGTCGGGATGTCATTTTTCCAGATCAGAAAAATATTGAACAGATGTTGGATGCTGTACAAGCTGTAACGAAAGAGCAATTAGAACAGTTTCAGGCTATTCCGTTAAATGAAGATAAATTGGTTGCTTTTGCTAAGCAATGGTTGAAGAAAAATCAGGATACATTACATTTCACTTATCAGAGAAGAAAAGATCAATATAATGAACGTCTTGGGTTGTATAGAGAGGGTGGAAAGGGAGTATATGAAAATATTTTAATTCTAACCGCATCAAACCCATTTGGTTATAAGCATATTTGTGTAACAAGCTATGTACAGATTAAATCAAATATTGCCATTAGAATTTTCAGGGAACATCCTATTAATAATAATACATTACAATACATTCCAAATATACATGGTAAAGATGGTAAATTATCACAACTTATTCATTCTGAACAGTTAAAAAATATTTTCCAACAATTTCATAATTTCCTAATTTATGATGCAGAAAAACACAAAGATGTAGAAACGCTCAATCAGTGGTTTAATCATGGCGATGAAAAAGAATATATTACAGGTTTAGGCGTAATATCTCGTTTATTGCTAGCAAAATATGTGAATGATCCTTTATACGATCAATTGGTAGCTGAAGCCCTTCCTTATGTAAATAGAAATAGATTTTTTAAAAATATGACAGTTGAACAATTCCATGAAAGATTAGAGAAAGAAATAAGAGATATTTTAGACAAATAAACTATATCTACAGAAAAGAATAAAAAGATGTGCTTGATAGCACATCTTTTTATTTAGAGTGACAAAAAAAATCCTCACTCTGCCGCTTCATTGGTCACACGTAATACTTCTTCCAACGTAGTCTTCCCTGCCAATACTTTGCGCAAACCATCATCACGAATAGAGCCTGAATGTTGTCGTGCATAAGCTTCTAGTTCAAATTCAGCTGCGTTGCCATGAACTAAACGACGCATTTGGTCATCCACAGGGACAATTTCATAAATAGCGGTACGCCCCGTAAAACCTGTATGTGAGCAATGTTCACAGCCATTTGGTTGAGGTAACTGAAGTTCTGCTTTGGGATTCAAATGCTGAAATAATTGTGTTTCAAACGCATCGGCTTCATGCCAAGTGGCACACTGGCTACATAAAGTGCGTACCAAGCGTTGTGCGATAACACCAATCAAAGAACTCGATAGCAAAAACGGCTCAATGCCCATATCTTTTAAACGAGTGACCGCCCCAATGGCTGTATTGGTATGTAGTGTAGATAATACTAAATGCCCTGTGAGCGATGCTTGTACCGCAATTTCAGCAGTTTCTAAGTCACGGATTTCCCCCACCATCACCACATCAGGATCTTGGCGCAGCATGGCTTTCAAGGCTCTCGCAAAAGTCATATCAACTTTGGTGTTGACTTGCGTCTGTCCAATCCCTTCAAGTTGGTATTCGATCGGATCTTCGGCGGTCAAAATATTTTTAGAGCCGTCATTGATGTCTGAAAGTGCTGCATAAAGCGTTGTAGTTTTACCCGAGCCTGTCGGCCCTGTGACCAAAATAATTCCGTGTGGTCGATGCACCAATTGAGTCAAACGCTCATAATCAGGTTTCAATAAGCCCAAATGAGTCATGTTCAAACGACCCGCTTGTTTATCTAATAAACGCATCACCACGCGTTCGCCATGTGATGATGGCAAAGTTGATACCCGCACATCGACTTCACGGCCAGCTAAACGCAGTGAAATACGCCCATCTTGCGGAATTCGTTTTTCTGCAATATCCAATTTGGCCATGACCTTAATACGTGATACCAAGAGCGGTGCTAGTTCACGGCGGGGTTGAACAATTTCACGTAATTGTCCATCCACTCGTAAACGCACCGATAGTTTCTTTTCAAAGGCTTCAATATGAATATCGGATGCACCAACACGAATGGCTTCAGACAATAAGGCATTAATTAAACGAACAATTGGGGCATCATCTTCTTGATCCATCAGATCTTCAGCTTCAGGCACTTGGTCGGCTAAACTGAGTAAATCAGGATGGTCTTCTAAACCTGCGGCCACTTGCTGTGATTCACCACTGTCGCCTGCAAAGCTACTACTCAAAAGCTGATGAAACTCTTCATCACTACACAATTGATGTTGTGCTGCCACACCTAAAAAACGACGCGCCTCTTGCAAAGCCAACAACGGGGTACTTTCACGGCGCACAATATAAGCTTGATCGCCTTCGTAGCGTAGTAGCACGCCATGTCGTTTAGCAAAACTATAGGGAATTTGTAATTGTTTAAGCACTTGCATCTTAAAATTATAATAATGATGAAAAATATTATTTTGAGTGTACTCTAAGCGTATGACAGCGTGAAGTCTGTTTTTCACTGATTTGCAATATAAGGAAATGTGCTGTTGCCTAATATGAATGAACTGTTTGAATCGGATAGCCCCAATTTAAAATGGTGGGGCGAATACAACTTTGAGCTGAATCAAGCCCATGCATGGCAATTTGGCTCATTACTCTTTCGCCTCACTCGTGGTCTACAAGAGTGGCGTTTAGAGTTTCATCGTCCTCAAGTGCAGTATGACTATGAGCAAAAATGGCATGCGATAGAAGACCCACATTTCGCCTTTCCACACCCTGTCGAAATCAAACGCTACATGTTTAAAAACACCCACTCTACGATTCAACTGATGCCACGTTTAGCTGATCGTTCAGTGGTGATTAAGCCTGTCGATCCGATTTACATTCCTGCGGGGCAACGTGGGACACTTTATATCAGTACACCTTTGTCAATTTCAGGTTTTATTGAAGGTCAGCGCGACCCTTTATTTGATATTCCTGTGATTTTACCCAAAGAAACGTGGTTTGGCCCAAATCATCGTACTGGGGAAATTGCTTATGCGACAGCCGTCGATGGAAGGACTGAATTACATCAGTTAAAACCACGCGCTTTTCGTGCAGTGACGCCTATTGAGTTTCAAAACACCAGCCATTTACAACTACGTTTTGATCGAATGAACGTCCCCGTTCCTGCATTACCACTCTTCTATAGTGAAAGTACGGGACGACTTTGGACTTCACAAATTAAAGTCATGCATGAAGGAATTGATCGACCACCTCGTATCCGTATCGAAAACCGAACACCACCACATGCAGGTAAAGTCATTTATATGCATCCGCCACGCTCTTCGGCAAGTGCACTGTTTAATATGTTTGATTCATTCTTCTAGGGGGAACGTATGCCAAATTCAAATATTCCCCAAGAGATTAGCAGTAGCCTAAAAGGCATTTTCACCAACATCAACACAGAGCGATTAACCGAAATCCTAATTGCCTTAGTATTGTGTTTTGTTGGTTTTGTCTTGGCACGTTTAGTTTCCAATACCTTTATCCGCACCATTGGGACTAAGTTTAACGCCCATCAACGACTAGTTTGGCGGCGGGGTATCTTTTACTTCATTTTCTTGATCTTTGTGATGGCAAGTCTCAAAGAAGCAGGTTTTAAACTGAGCGTCTTTTTAGGCGCCGCGGGTATCTTAACAGTAGCTTTGGGTTTTGCTTCGCAAACCTCTGCATCCAACTTAATCAGTGGTTTATTTCTTATTGGTGAAGGTTCTTTTGAAATTGGCGATACCATTCAAATTACCCTCATTCGCGGACATACCATTGAAGGTGAAGTCATCTCAATTGACTTACTCTCAGTTAAACTATTGACTCAAGACAATATTTACGTTCGACTCCCCAATGAACAACTGATTCGGGCACCTGTCCATAACCTCTCTAAGTTTCCAATACGGCGTATTCCAATCACCTTAGCGATTAACTTTCATGAAGACATCATTAAAGTCCGTGAAGTACTGATTGATGTGGCCAACAAATACCCTTTGGTGCTTGCAGATCCCAAACCTGCTGTGACAGTCACCGCCTTTCGCGAATCGTCAATTGAGTTACTGTTTGCCGTGTGGTGCCAGCAAGATCACTATCTACAAGTCCGTGATGAAATGCAGGAACGGGTTCGTAACGGGTTCTTAGAGAACCAAATTGAAATTCCTGTACCAAAAATGGGTTTTGTTGATCACCCACTTTCACGTCCTTTGTCTCATGAAGATATTGATCAATATACCAATGCCCAAGCTCTAAAACGTGAGCCGAATATCAAATAAATCAATGCAGCTCCTTATGATTCATACCGACATAAGGAGCTGAACTTGTTTAATTAGTCTTTTCTTCAAGTTCAGGCATCGGCGCAATATACGCGATTACCAACATCACTAGGCCAGCGCCCAAAAACGAAATCACACGGGTGAGTGTCCCAATGTGAGATAAGTCAAACAAGACCAATTTCAGCGTCACAAGAACTAAAATACACCCACCAAAAATCCACAATGAACGCAAATTACGCTTGGTTGCCGTCAGCATACAAATGAATGCCAAACTGACCCAAAGCAAAGTAAAGCTCAATTGCACCAAGGCATTTTCCCACATTTGCCAGTCATTATAAGGTGTTAGGAAATAGACATGCAGCGCACGTAGCACCACATAACTACTCAGCCAAAGGAGACTCGACATCATCAAAATAGCACCTAGACTTTTTTCCAAGCCTGCTTTCATCTGTAAATTCAGCATCCAAATAAACCCGATCAGCATCGCAATACTGATCAAGTCGAATGGGTTGAATATCGGCAACCAATATAGTTGAAAAGCTTGCTGGCTAAAGATCTGAGAACAGACGATCCAAAACAGCATAAGCACTAAGGTATTACGCGCCTGCCAAAACTTTTGCCACAAGTTTGGAGTGGGCTGCGCATAACACCATACGGCAAAGGCGAGCGGTAAAATAACGATGCTCAGATATGGCATACTTGGAATGAGGGTTAAACTGGTCAGCGCCAAACTCAATAAAGCACCCAAACTCACCCATTCCAACTCATCCTCCACACCCTGTAACGGGCGTAACCACAGCAAGGTGAGTAATCCGCTCGTTAAAGCAAACAATAGACGGTCTAAGCCAGAATGCCACATAATGATGCCATCATGGCTCAAGTCAACCAAGAAAATAAAGGCAACCGCATACAACGGAATCAGGCCAACCCATTTGGGCAATAGCCATGACCAACTGGCTTTGCAGTAGAGTAGCCACTCATTCAACACGCTATATAAAAGCGTAATGATCAGTAGCGCTATTGTTACCTGACTTTTACTGTCGATTTCATCTAAAAGCAAAATAAACAACATGCTGGTTGCTGAAAGCAGTTGTAAGCAAAAAAAGGCAATCGTGGCAAAAGACAGCTGTTGTCTAAAGCGCTCTACACTGTTGGCAACGGCAACCACAGCAAAATAACTCAGACACAACGCCCAATAAACTTCCGTTGGAAAACGATTGAGCTCGACCACATAGTAGAGGCTCGACAGTCCTGCTACCGCCAATAAGCCCATTGCCAAATATCGACTCAAGCTCGAGGTACGATACAAAGCGTAGATAAAGATCAGCGCACCCTCGACACTCCAACCCACCACACCCCACTGATCAGGCAGTAAAATGGGAGGTATCAACGCCAAAAAGACCAAAGACAAACTGAGATAACTTTGTGCAATCAGCTCAACACTGTGAGCTCTTTTTATAAGTTGATAAAACATGGCATAGAGCGCTGCGAAGCCTAGACTGAAGCCTGCCTGCCAAGTCGTTTCCTCAAAATACATCACATACAAAAAAGCAAAAGCAACAATGGGTGCCGCAAAAATTAGAGCCACATCCAAGATCGGGTTCAACTTGAATTGAGTTAAATCCTCACGTGCCAACAGTTGACTATAACGAAAACTCAGCCAAATAAAGACGGCACTATGGGCCAAAACCAACAAGGCAAGCATGTCACGCTCAGGCGCTTTGCCTTGATAAAAAGCATACGCTCCACCTACGACCACTGTCATTAAAAAGGCAATTTGGTTAAGGACTTTCCACGGTCTGAACGTGCTTAAAACAGCAACCGCAATATTGATGACCAAATAGTAGGCCACCAGCTCTATCGCAGTGGCATTCCGTACAGGTAAGGTAAAAGGTGCTAAATATGCAATGACCATCGCCATTAACGCTAGTTCAATCGACTGCTGTCTTAAACTAAGCCAAAGTGTCACTGCCATCACCACCACAAAGCACAGGCTTGCAATTGCTAAACTTGCAATCACGGCGTTGTAGTAAGCAAAAAATAAGGTCAAAAATAAACCTGACAGTCCAAGTGCTTCCAAAGCCAAAGCAAAACTGCGGTTTTTGTGTTGAAGCACATAACCAAAGACCACGACAGATACACTCACCACTGCAACAAGTCCCAGCTTAACCGCTAGGCTCAATTGCCAATGCTCGGTGGCAAAACGCAATAATAAAATGAGCCCAATCAACAGCACCACGATTGCAACTTTTAACACAGGATTACCCTGCCACAGCCAGTGTTTCACTTGTTCACTGAGACTTAAATCATCTGTGTTATTTAGAACGTTGGACTTCGTGGGTAAAGGGAGAGAGTTTTCAAATTCTGGGAAACGGTCGGATATACCCTGATGTGGCTGTGCTTGCACAGATAACAATAGATATTCTAGGCGACGCAACCAGCGAAAGAAAAAGAACAACCAACCACTGATCCCCAACCCAATGAGTCCGCCCCATTGCCCCACCATCCCGATTAAAATGACGAAAGACGCAAGGTAAAGCGGCACTTTTGACGTTGGCTGAAAAGCAATGCCCCGTTGTTCCGCCAACGTCGTACTGGGTTTTTCAATACTATCAACATAGTGCATGACACTCATGACCCAAGCGATTCCACACAATGCACTTAATAGTGGCACAACTAAAAACCATGCTGCAATTGCAACAATGGTCAGCCCCATCAACCACATCATGCGAATTTCACGCTGTCCTGTTTGCATCCGTTCTCAATCTCTTTTTCTCATCTTCAAATAATACATCAGCTTGGCGTCACTATTTAAGCGCTGAACGGTAACCATCTATGCCAATCGGTACATCAATACACTTTGTTCTGCGTCAAAATCACGTACAATAAACAGGTTATTTGGATAAGGAATCTTGCAATGCCACCATTTGTCTTGGTCGATGGCTCATACTTTTTATTTCGTGCTTTTCATGCTTTGCCACCGCTCACCACGTCAACTGGCTTACATACCAATGCAATTCGTGGGGCAATTTCTGCCATCCAGAAACTGATGCGTCGTACTCAACCAACGCATATGGCGGTCATTTTCGATACCCCTGAACCGACTTTCCGTCATGTGCTGTCGCCCATTTATAAAGGTGACCGCCCAAGTATGCCTGATGAATTATCGGAACAAATTCCATACTTGCATGCCTTAATTCGTGCCTTGGGTATCCCTTTATACATGCTCCCAGGTGCAGAGGCAGATGACATCATCGGGACTTTAGCCAAACGTGCAGAAACCGCGGGACAGCAAGTGCTGATTTCCACAGGCGATAAAGACATGGCTCAACTGGTGACCGATAAAGTCACCTTAGAAGACAGCTTTAAAGACAAGCCGATGGATGTGAATGGCGTGTTTGAAAAGTTTGGGGTGTGGCCAAACCAAATTATTGACTATCTGACCCTAATGGGCGATGCCTCTGACGGCATTATGGGCGTTCCGGGTGTCGGTGCCAAAACTGCGGCAAAACTGTTAACAGAATATGGCTCGATTGGTGGCATTTTAGAAAATGTCGATAAAATTAAAGGCAAAGTCGGTCAAAACATCAAAGAACATGCCGATGGAATTGCTCTAGATCACCAACTAGCAAGTATTGTCTGCGACTTAGAAACAGGACTGACCTTTGACGATCTTAAACTGCAAGACCCGAATACCGAAGCCTTGCGTTCACTATATACCGAACTGGAATTCCGCCAACAGTTGCAATCGCTCGATCATCCAAACAATCCTAATAGCGCAACCTATAAACAAGCGACGCAAGAAATTGTTAAATCAGCACAATCTGAAACCGTTATCAATACGGAAGATCAAGCCGTCCAAAGCAGTGTCGATGACCAACTGGGTCAAGCGAACTACCATACTGTGCTCAGTGCAGAACAGTGGGCATCCTTATTCAAACGTTTAAGTACAGAAAAACGTTTTGCCTTTGATACTGAAACCACCAGTTTAGACTATCGCGTAGCGCAAATTGTCGGTTTTTCAGTCGCATTTGATGCGCAAGATGCATATTACGTTCCACTTGCGCATGATTATGAAAATGCACCTGTGCAACTAGAGCGTGAACAGATCTTGGCACAAATCAAACCGATTTTAGAAGATGAGTCGGTTCAGAAAATTGGCCATCATTTGAAATATGATGCGCATGTCTTAGAAAATCATGGCATCGAGCTAAAAGGCTGGTACTTCGATACCATGTTGGCATCTTATGTACTCAATGCTGTAGCAACGCGTCACGGGATGGATGACGTGTCACGTCTCTACCTCAGCCACTTAACCACCACGTTTGAACAAGTAGCAGGTAAAGGCGCAAAACAGAAAACCTTTAATCAAATTGAGATCGAAACCGCTGCACACTATGCTGCCGAAGATGCCCATGTAACCTATCGCCTGTTTGAAGTGCTTGATGCCAAACTACAAAAGCACCCTGAACTGGTCAATATTTTACACAATGTCGAAATGCCAGTGGCCCGTGTCCTGACCATCATGGAAGAAAACGGCATTGAGCTCGACTTAGACTTCCTCGACCAACTCGGTGTTGAGTTTGCCAATACCATGGCCAATCTTGAAAACCAAATTACCGAACTGGCAGGACAAAGTTTCAATGTTAGCTCGCCGAAGCAAGTCGGTGAGATTTTGTTTGATAAACTCGGACTCAAGGGTGGCAAAAAAACCGCAACGGGCCAGTACAGTACCTCTGAAAGTGTTTTAGAAAAAATTGACCACCCGATTACCGAGCTGATTTTAAACTATCGTGGTTTATCTAAACTCAAAAGCACCTATACCGATGGCTTATTAAAACAAGCCAATAATGATACCCATCGTGTGCATACCAGTTACCACCAAGCACTGACCGCAACAGGCCGTTTATCTTCGACCGATCCAAACCTACAGAACATTCCTGTGCGTGAGGAAATTGGACGTCAAATTCGTAAAGCCTTTATTGCACCGCAAGGTCGCGTGTTATTGGCAGCCGATTATTCACAAATCGAACTGCGTTTAATGGCGCATTTCTCACAAGATGAAGCCTTGGTTGATGCCTTTAATCATGGGCAAGATGTACACCGTCGTACTGCGGCTGAAGTCTTAGGTATCGCCCTCGAAGATGTCACGTCAGACCAACGTCGTCAGGCCAAAGCAGTCAACTTCGGTCTACTCTACGGCATGTCTGAATTTGGCTTAACCCGTCAACTCGGTTTTAGCCGCGAAGAATCGCGTGGCTATATTGCGAAATACTTCCAACGTTATCCGGGCGTGCTCGACTATATGGAACGCACCCGCCAAATTGCACGCGAACAAGGTTTTGTCGAAACCATTTTGGGTCGTCGCTTGTACACGCCAGATATCATGGCAAGCAATAAAATGATCAAACAAGCGGCCGAACGTGCTGCAATTAATGCACCACTACAAGGTTCTGCTGCGGATATTATTAAAATGGCGATGGTTGCAGTTGATCAAATGCTACCGAAAGATCAGGCCAAAATGCTACTACAAGTACACGATGAATTGGTTTTTGAAGTCGATGAAGCTATTGCAGATGAATTGGCACCACAGCTTGCTAAAGTGATGCAATCGGTCTTGAATATTTCAGTCCCTCTTGTAGTTGAAGTTGGCAAAGGTCGAAACTGGGATGAAGCCCACTAAAGCATTTGCGCCTTCCTCCTCCAAGGAGGAAGGCTGGGATGGAAGCTATTTGTCTCCTAAAAGTAAGATCAACGTCTTCATCTAAAAAATTTCAGCCGTAAAAAAAGGACTCGCAATCGAGTCCTTTTTTATTCGCTACAATCTTATAAACCAGTGAGCAGAACAATCGCTACTTCATTCATAATCATTTCAGCAATATACAGCGCCAAGAACGCTACAATTGGAGAAAGGTCAATCATGCCCATATTCGGCAATAAACGGCGAAACGGCGCCAGTAAAGGTTCCGCAAGCTCCTGAATTACCTCAATATAAGGCGAGCGTGACTGCGTAAACATCACCACCCAACTTAAAATAATCGTTGCAAAAATCAAGTAACGACAGAAACGAATCAAGTCCTGAATCATGGTCACAAAAGTTAAAATAACCAAATGCACAGGACTATTTGGCATCGCTCCAGAGAGATACATGACACCAAAAATTTTCAGTAAGTACAATAAAACCAAAAGCACTAAAGCCGCTAAGTTAACGCGACCTTTCGCTACATTTGGAAAAATACGACCAAACATATCCACAATTTTTGTGGCTTTTACGGTCGACATCACCACTGGGTTATAAAAGTTAACCGCTGCCAATTGCATGAGAAAGCGGAAGAACACCAGTAAAATTGCAACGTTAATAATGATGCCAAAAATTAGCGCAGAGTTTGCACCCATACTTGAACTTTCCTAAATAAAACGATTATTTGCTACTTTCACTTAGCTCTTGAGCAAGTTCCTGACTGCGTTTTTGAGCAGCAGCCAATCCAGCTTGGATATTTTGTGAAATTTGTGCACGATCAAACACTTCAAGTGCCGCTTGGGTTGTACCATTCGGTGAAGTGACATTTTTACGCAATTCAGCTGGTGTATTTGAGCTGGTAATTGCCATTTGCGCCGCACCCAATGCAGTTTGCAACGTCAATGCCGTTGCCACTTTTTCATCTAGGCCGAGGTTTTTACCTGCACGGATCATGCTTTCCATCATATAGAAAAAATAAGCAGGACCTGAACCAGACACCGCAGTCACCGCATCAATCTGCGCTTCCTCACCTACCCATAAAGTTAAGCCAGTCGCAGCAAGTACTTGGCCCGCCAAATCACGGTCTTCTTTATCTACAGCCTCAGTGGCATATAAACCATGCGCACCTGTTTGTACTAAAGCAGGCGTATTTGGCATTACACGCACAATACGATCACTGCCAGCGAGTGCAGCAATCGTGGCAATTTCAGCACCCGCAACAATTGAAATAATCAACTTACCGTCAAATAAACCGTTTAATGGTTTTAAAACATTGGCTAAAACTTGAGGTTTAACCGCTAAGACCACGACATCGGCTTCACGAATAGCAGATGCGTTATCCTCAGTCACCACCAAGTCTTTTTCAGCCAATAAATGACGAACTTGTTCAACAGGATCAGAAACCGTAATGCGAGTTGAAGGTAAACCACGTGAAATCAAGCCACCAATGAGGGCTTGAGCCATGTTACCACCGCCGATAAAACAAATATTACGATTCAGCACTGCGCTCATGATTATTTCTCTATCTCGAATTTTTTAACTAAGCAATTAAATTTGGTTGCCATCCACCCGCTTCACAATAAGCTGACTCGATCAACCAAAATCCTTTAGGCGTAAAAACACCAAGCATAACATTATCTATGCTTAATATTTGTATTGTGTGACGTTGCCATGGAAAAATTTGTGCGCTTTGAATGGCTTTTTTCAATGGCCAAGCCCCAACACGCCCATGTAAATGTAATTTTTCCCCGCCTAAGCGTGGTTTTATTTGTAAAGGCTGCTCTAATAATTTAGCAGACAGCCCATATTTTTGTGTTTCAATCTGATATTGCCCAGATGCCAGATTATAGCTTTGATGTAGGCTAAAATGCTGTTCAATTGGTTCAAGTGTCTGAGATTGCTCCGCCAAATACTCGGTCTTATGGACTCGAAAGAGTTGCTGTTGATAACGCACATAATAGTATTGATTCCAATGCAAAGCGGCCTGAGCATCGACTTTGGATTCAATCACCTCATCAAATAGGCGTTGCACCATATCAAAAGCAGGACGATATAAGTCCTCACCTTTCATCCAAGCAGACAACAGCTGTCGCTGTCTCGGTGCTGATAACTGACGAAATGAAGTTAAATTTAGAACCGAAGCATCCCCACAACTGGCCCAGTCTTGCGCCAACACATCGGTCAAAATGGATTCAGCATCTTGCATCAAATAACTGGTACGTGCCAAAGCTTGCTGCATTTTCGGAAAGCGTTGTTCTAAGATTGGCCATAATTCGGCTCGACACCATGCCCGATCATAACTGGTATCAAAATTGGTTTGGTCTTGAATATTTCTCAGTTGCATATCAGCAGCCCACAGCTCAATTTGCTGTCTGGACAAAGCCAATAGCGGGCGCCAAATTGTAAATTGCTCTCGTATGTCGAGGCTCTGCATGGCGGCAAGTCCATGAATCCCTGCACCAGAGAGTAATCGGAGTAAGATAGTTTCGGCCTGATCTTGTTGATGATGCGCGAGAACTAAAATTTCATTGGCAAGAAGATGCTTCTGAAAGGCAGCATAACGTGCACTGCGGGCTTGGCTTTCTACATTGCCTGTATCAACATCGACCGCTTGAATCACACATGGAACATCCAAGACATAGCACTGTTCTTGAACAAAGCTGCCCCACTGTGGACTGACATCCTGCAATTGATGATCAATATAAATGGCGCGAGTGCGCTTGGGAAATAAATGAGACATCAAATGGAGTAGTAACATGGAATCCATGCCACCACTACATCCGATTAAAAAATGAGGCTGTTCAGGTGTATCCCGAAACTCAGTTAAGACGCTAGTCCTAAATTGTCGCTGCCAAACTTCATTAAACGTTGGTAACGTGCTTCGCATCGTTCATTCGCATCCATCGGTTGCAACTCAGCCAAAGCATCTTTTAAAACAGTTTTTAAAGCATGCATGACCTGTTCTGGGTGGAGGTGAGCACCTTCACCTTCATCGACAACGTATTCAACAACACCCATTTTCTGTAATTTTTCAGCAGTCAATGCCAAAGCTTCACTAGCTTGCTCTGCTTTTTCAGCTGTTTTCCATAAAATAGATGCACAGCCTTCAGGTGAAATGACTGAATAAATACTATGGGACAACATCACCACACGGTCAGCCACACCAATGCCCAGTGCGCCACCTGAACCGCCTTCACCAAGGACAGTTGCAATCACAGGCACTTTCAAGCTTGACAGTTGTGCCAAAGACGTGGCAATTGCCTCAGCCTGACCACGTTCTTCTGCACCCACACCTGGATATGCACCCATGGTGTCAATAAAGGTAAAGACGGGTAGATTAAAACGTTCAGCCATATCAAGTAAACGTTGTGATTTACGGTAACCTTCTGGGTTACTCATACCAAAGTTATGTTGTAACTTTTCACGCGTACTACGACCACGGTGTTGACCCACAATCATGACTGGCTGACCATCAAAGCGAGCTAATCCACCGATCATTGCACCATCATCACCAAATAAGCGATCACCATGCAAAGCATCAAATTCGGTAAAAATTTCACTCACATAATCTAAAAATTGCGGACGCTCAGGATGACGTGCAATTTGAACCGTCGTCCATGCTTTGGATTGCGCAGCTTTATTCTTCATAGCTCAACCATAAATCCCTAATTGACCAATTTATTCATCGACAAATTGTTCTGATTGGATATCCAGCTCAACATCCCAATGCTTAAATTGCGCTTGCTCATCATGCAAGTCTGCAACCAGCAAAGGCCATTGCGCGGCATTACCAGAAACACTCAGTTGCCATTGTTGCGCATTGCCTACTGTTAATTCAATGGCAGGAAGCATCTGATCGCTACGACTATGATTGAGTAAAACAGCAAGGCGAAGTAGCAAACACAGATAGACTAATTTGTTGCCACCGACCTTCATCACGTCAACACGGGCGTCGCTGCGTAGCTTACGGCGATGATGCGCTACCAAATGTGACAAATGGTTTTGATCAATTTGCGAGAAGCCCGCAATGTCCGAATGTTGCAATAAATATGCGCCATGACGATGGTAACCAGCATGGCTAATCGCCAAACCAATTTCATGCAGATAAGCCGCACGACGCAGTAAATCACTGTCTTCTGTGGTTAATTTTAGTGACTCTGCCACACCATCAAACAAATGTTGAGCCATGTTCACAACTCGTTCCGCTTGTTTTGGATCGGCGTTATAACGACCCATCAAGGCTTGTACAGAACGATCTCGGATATCTTCATGTTGAAAACGCCCCAGTAAGTCGTACATGACCCCTTCGCGCAGGGCACCATCTGAATACACCAACTTATCTAGTTCAAGTACATCAAAAATGGCGTAAAGAATAGCAATCCCGGCTGGCAAAACTGCTCGACGGTCTTCTTTTAAACCATCAAACTCCATCTCAGAGACGTGTTTATATTTGAGCAATTTTTCTTTGAGCTTATCTAAACCGTCACGGGTCAGTTCTTCTTTTTCATTACTCCAACCCATATTTACGGTAATTTGACGACACGCTTTGATGGTTCCACTCGAACCGACCACCGTATCCCAACCCGCTTCTTTATAGGTATTGGCAATCCCTGACAGCTCCTTACGTGCTGCGACCACGGCTTTATCAAAACTTTTTTGGTTTATTTCACCATCGACAAAGAAGGCTTTGGTAAACGCCACACACCCCATTTGTAAAGATTCGGTATGAATCGGCTCAAATTCTTCACCAATAATCAGCTCAGTTGAACCACCGCCGATATCAATCACAAGGCGACGTCCACTATTCTCCATGGTGTGGGATACGCCCAAATAAATCAAACGTGCTTCTTCACGGCCAGCAATAATTTCAATATGTTTAGGTAAAATTTCTGCCGCTTTTTGAATAAACTCATGACCATTTTTAGCTTGACGCAGCGCGTTGGTCGCCACAATTCTTAAACGGTTTGGTTGAACTGAACTTAAACGACCAACAAAGCGGGATAAACAGGCCAAACCACGCTGCTGTGCAGCTTCTGTTAAATTTTTATTTTCATCTAAACCCGCAGCTAACTGTACCTTTTCTGACATTGACGCAACTTTTTTCACTTCGCCATGATCCACACGTGCAATTGCCAAGTGGAAACTGTTCGACCCCATATCGATGGCAGCAAGTAACTCTTCATCAATCAAAAAATCAGACATGATTTAATATAAACCTATACAGAATTGTGCTTAGATTAATTCACCTCCATGCAATTTAAAAGCCATTTATGGTCAGAAATTGACGAGCTTTTAAAATTTCAGCATATATGACAATTGTGTTACACGATCAGTAACATTGAGAGCTCCAATTAGACAAATTCAAACTAAAGGTTGAAAATTTAGTAATCCATCTACTCAGTGATAGCAGGCTATGACATACTATTAGCCATAAAACTATCCAAAATTTGAAACTGGAGCTATCCATGTCTGGCAATATCGTAAATACAACTGATACTAACTTCGACGCTGATGTACTTCAATCAGACGTTCCTGTGCTTGTTGACTTCTGGGCAGGCTGGTGTGCGCCATGTAAAGCGATTGCACCTGTATTAGAAGTGTTGGCGAATGAATACGAAGGTAAAGTGAAAATCGTTAAAGTTGACGTAACTGCTTGTGAACAAACGGCTGTGAACTACAACATCCGTAACATTCCTGCACTATTGATGTTTAAAAATGGTGAAGTTGTGGCTCAACAAGTGGGCGCTGCACCAAAATCGAAACTAACTGCTTTCATTGACGAAAACATTTAAACCTCGATTTAGAGCACATCATGAAATACGCTGTTTAAACAACAGCGTATTTTTTTCGGCTATAAATTGACAAGTTTGACTTTCTCTCTTATATTGCTTCCTCAAGAGATAAAGGATTATCCAATCCTGTCATTTTCTTAAAAGACACAACACATAAGATCGCCGCTCGGCAATACAAATTGTTTTGACACGCTTCTCTTCAAACAATGAATCAGTCCTCTGAATTGTTATTGTGCAAATACAATTGCGTTACTTCATTGCATGTCCGCGGCTAAATGTTGCTTCCTTTTCATCCTGTATCCTAGAATTTTTGATTCTTATCTGACCTCCTATGAATTTAACCGAACTCAAGAAAAAACCGATTGGCGAACTCATCAAAATTGCTGAATTTATGGGCCTTGAAGGAATGGCTCGTAACCGTAAGCAAGACATTATTTTTGCCATCTTAAAGCGCCATGCGATGAATGGCGAAGAGATCTTTGGTGATGGCGTTTTGGAAATTCTGTCAGATGGCTTCGGCTTCTTACGCTCTGCAGCAGGTTCTTACCTTGCAGGTCCAGACGACATTTATGTTAGCCCATCTCAAATTCGTCGTTTTAATCTCCGTACTGGTGACACCATTACGGGAACGATTCGCCCACCAAAAGAAGGCGAACGTTATTTTGCACTGTTAAAAGTGAATCAAATTAACTACGACACCCCTGAAAACTCTCGTAATAAGATTTTATTTGAAAACCTAACGCCATTATTCCCGACTGAACAGTTGGTGATGGAACTTGGTAACGGCACCACTGAAGATTTAACTGCACGTGTAGTCGACTTAGTTGCACCCATTGGTAAAGGTCAACGTTCAATTATCGTTGCGCCGCCAAAAGCGGGTAAAACTATGTTATTACAAAACATCGCCCAGTCGATTGTACGTAATAACCCAGAGTGCTTCCTCATCGTTCTTCTGATTGATGAACGTCCTGAAGAAGTAACAGAAATGGAACGTACAGTTCGTGGCGAAGTGATTGCGTCAACGTTTGATGAATCTCCTGCTCGTCACGTTCAAGTGGCTGAAATGGTGATTGAAAAAGCCAAACGTTTGGTTGAACACAAAAAAGACGTTGTGATTCTTCTCGACTCCATTACCCGTTTAGCACGTGCATACAACACCGTTGTGCCTTCATCAGGTAAAGTTTTAACTGGTGGTGTCGATGCACATGCACTTGAGCGCCCTAAGCGTTTCTTCGGTGCAGCACGTAATATTGAAGAAGGTGGTTCACTGACCATCATTTCTACAGCCTTGATTGAAACAGGCAGTAAAATGGATGAAGTGATCTACGAAGAATTCAAAGGTACTGGTAACCAAGAAATTACGCTAGACCGCCGTATTGCTGAAAAACGTGTCTTCCCTGCGATGAACATCAAAAAATCAGGTACACGTCGTGAAGAACGCTTAATGTCTGAAGATAACCTTCGTAAGGTCTGGATTTTACGTAAGTTACTTCATACCCAAGATGAACTCGCAGCAATGGAGTTCCTACTTGATCGTATGAAAGAAACTAAAACCAATGATGATTTCTTTGACCAAATGAAACGTAAAGCAACCAGCTAATCTGACTAATCTTATAAAAAGGCTGTCTCTAAGACAGCCTTTTTATTTGGTTGACACCACTTACACAATGAAACATTTCAAAGCACGGTATGTAAACTTATTTGCAAGTTTTTGATAAACAAAAATTTGAAATAAAAAAGCTCCATCTTTTTAGATGTTTATTCGGCATTTATCCAATATAAACCCTGCTATTAATTGTTATTTTCTGTTAAAAAATCACTGTTTTTAGACCATTTTTATCACTTTTTTCACCTTAGCTAGTAGCAATTCAAAATGCGCAGTGATAGCATATTTGCAGACCAGTTAGACTGCTCCTGCGTTGTTAGTCCCTAACAAAATTAGGAACAATAAAAGCATACAACAGACTAACGTCGGTTTTTTTTAATCTCATATTTTAGAGAGTGATGCCATGTTATTCAAAAAAATCGCTATTGCTGCTGCAGTTGCTACTACTTTAGCTTTCGTTGGCTGTGCTAAGAAAGAAGAAGCTCCTGCTGCTGCTGCTGCATCTGAAGTTGCTGCTGCATCTGAAGCTGTTCAAGCTGCTTCTGAAGTTGCTGTAGACGCTGCTGCTGCTGCTTCTGAAGCTACTGCTGCTGCTTCTGACGCTACTGCTGCTGCTTCTGACGTTGCTGCTACTGCTGCATCTGAAGCTAAAGCTCACTAATCACTTTCGATTAGTCAGTAAAAAAGAGAGCCTTGGGCTCTCTTTTTTTATGCTGAAAATTTAGTTTAAGACTTTGCTACCCATTATCAGTAGCAAGTCAGCTTAAACCTACACCTGAAGCAAAAAAAAGCAGATCAATCGATCTGCTCATTTCCCACACGCTGGCGGAATTTCTGCCCTGCGCGGAAGGTTACTACACGGCGTGCAGAAATCGGAATTTCTTCACCCGTTTTCGGGTTACGACCTGGACGTTGACGTTTATCACGCAACTCAAAGTTACCGAAACCAGAAAGTTTAACTTGCTCACCAGAGATTAGCGCTTGGCTAATCTCATCAAAAAACAACTCGACCATTTGTTTAGCTTCACGACGGTTTAAACTCGTGAGCTCACTTAGATGGTCAGCCATTTCCGCTTTTGTTAATGCTGTCATGAAGCCCTCAATGTCGCCTGATAAGTGTTTTCCAACACGTGTAAAATATGATCCATACCGGATTTAATTTCAGCATCTTCAAGCGTACGCGATGGGTGCTGCCAAAGAAGTGCAAATGCCAATGAACGCTTACCTTCTTCAACGCCTTGCCCAGTGTACACATCGAACAACCAAGTCGAGTCTAAAAGCTCACCACCTGTTTTTTCGATAAGTTGCTGAATTTCACTTACATTTATCTTATCACTAATTAAAAGCGCAATATCACGTCTAACCGACGGAAAACGTGATAATTCTGTAAAATTAGATACATAAGTTTGCAAAACAGCCGATTGATCAAGTTCAGCCACCCAAGTTGTGCTCAAATCCAGTGCATCTTCTAAAGATGGATGTAATCGACCAAAGTAACCGATAGATTGACCATGGACTAAAACCTCAGCAGACTGACCCGGATGCAACCAACTACGTTCAGAGCGAACATATTCAACCTGCACACGACCTGCTGCCAATACTTCTTCAATTTCGCCTTTGAAATCAAAGAAATCCATAGCTTGAGGTTTAGCATGCCAAGTTTCTGACGTTTTTGCACCTGTTGCAATCACTGCAAGGGTAGGAATTTGTTTCAAATCATGAATAGATTCAGCATCTTGATAGTCGAAACGTAAGCCGAGCTCAAAGAAACGCACACGACTTTGTTGGCGGTTTACGTTATATTGCACACACGGAATCAAACTAGAAAGCAGTGTTGAACGCATTACTGCTAAATCGCTTGAAATCGGGTTAGCCAAAGCCAAAGGATTCACAGCCGCATTGAGTTGCTTCTCAAGCTTTAAGTCTGCAAAGCTAAAGCTAATTGCTTCTTGATAACCCAAAGTCACGAGGGTTTGACGAAGCTGAGCCACTTCAAATTGGTCTTGATATTGAGCCAATTGCGCTTCAATTTTTGGCAAACTGATTTGAATATTGTCATAACCATGAATACGCGCAACTTCTTCAATCAGGTCTTGGTAGATCGCCATATCATAACGGTGTGAAGGCGGAACCACTGACCACTGACCTTCTGCTTTAACCGTCACAGCACAACCTAAACGGGTCAATGCATCCGCAATAAATCCAGCATCTACGCGATAACCAAGCAATTGATCCACTTGCGCTTGTTCCAGCTCAATCGCTTCACGCTTCGGTAAAACTGCCGTTTGTTCTACAGTCGTAATCGGACCGAACTCACCACCCGCCAATTCTGCAATCAATTGTGATGCACGATGCATCGCTAGCATTGGAAGTTCAAAATCGACACCACGCTCATAACGCTGCGACGCATCCGTATGTAAACCAAAACTACGCGCACGGCCCGCAATAGCTAATGGAGCAAAGAATGCAGACTCTAAGAAAATGTCTTGAGTTTCATCACTAACAGATGAAGACAAGCCACCCATGATGCCTGCAATCGCCAATGCTTTTTCATCATCCGCAATCACCATGACTTTTTCATTGAGCTCAACTTCTTGTTCATTCAGTAGAACCAATTTTTCAGTTGCATTCGCTTGACGAACTTGAACCGAACCTTGAATTTTCGCCGCATCAAAAGCATGTAACGGTTGACCCAACTCCATCAGTACATAGTTGGTAATATCAACCAAAATACTGTGCTGACGAATCCCTGAGCGAACCAAAGCACGTTCCATCCACTCTGGGGTTGCTGCTTTGGTATTCACATTTTTAATCACACGACCTAAATAGCGTGGGCAGCCTTCCGTGCTCACCACAACTTTTTTCTCATCGGCAATAGTTGCAGCTACAGCATTAATTTCAGGTGCAGTCACGGTCAGTTGATTAATCACCCCAATTTCACGAGCAATACCACGAATACTGAAACAGTCACCACGGTTTGGCGTGATGCTGATATCAATCACATGATCATCAAGCTGTAAATACTCACGAACATCCACACCGACAGGTGCATCTGTAGGCAATTCTAAAAGACCATCAATTTTATCTTCTAAATCAATTTCAGACGCACCACACAGCATACCTTGTGATTCAATGCCACGAAGTTTGCCTTTTTTGATTTTGAAATCACCTGGAAGCACCGCACCAATGGTTGCCACAGGGGCCTTCATACCAACCCGTACGTTTGGCGCGCCACACACAATTTGCAATGGTTCACCTGAACCAATATTGACGGTTGTTACACGTAAACGGTCTGCATCAGGATGTTGTTCTACGGTCAACACCTCGCCAACCACTACGCCAGTGAACGGTTTTGCCGCAGGCGATAAATCATCGACTTCTAAACCCAACATGGTTAGTTGGTCAGATAACGTATTGCTATCAACGGCTGGGTTCACCCATGTACGCAACCAATTTTCGCTAATTTTCATAAATTCAATTTCCTTAATCTCCCCCTAACCCCTTCTGTATAAAAGAGGGGAAAACCACGTACTCTATTTTTGACTGTGGAAGTCCCCCTTTCTTAAAGGGGGATTTAGGGGGATTTCTATAAACCTTTAAATTGTTAAATTTGTATTTAAACCATTAAGCAAATTGGCGTAAGAAACGCACATCGTTTTGGTAGAACATACGTAAGTCATTGATGCCATAACGAAGCATCGCAAAACGTTCCACACCTAGACCAAAAGCAAAGCCTTTGTATTTTTCAGGATCAATACCCGCAGCTTGCAATACATTCGGATGCACCATGCCACAACCAAGCACTTCTAACCATTTACCACGCTCGTCCATAATGTCCACTTCAGCACTTGGCTCTGTGAATGGGAAATAAGATGGACGGAAACGTACTTTTAAGTCTTTTTCAAAGAATTCGTTTAATAGATTGACCAACAAACCTTTCAGTTCTGCAAAGCTGGTATTTTCAGCGACATACAAACCTTCAATTTGATGAAACATTGGCGAATGCGTTTGGTCAGAGTCACAGCGGTATACACGGCCCGGGCACACAATACGAATCGGGGGTTGCTGGGTTTCCATGGTACGAATCTGCACACCCGAAGTATGGGTACGTAGCAAATGGGTCGCATCAAAATAGAAAGTGTCGTGCATTGCACGTGCAGGGTGATGCCCTGGAATATTTAAAGCTTCAAAGTTGTGATAGTCATCTTCAACTTCAGGACCAGTTTCAATCACAAAACCTGCTTTGGTAAAGAACTGACAAATACGCTCTTGCACTTGAGTAACGGGGTGAATACTCCCAATCGTTTGACCACGACCAGATAGAGTAATATCAACCGTTTCACTTGCGAGTTTCTGCGCCAACGCAGCTTGTTGTAATTGTGTTTGGCGTTCAGTTAAAGCACTGGTAATCGCTTCGCGGACTGCATGAATTTGCGCACCAAAAACTTTACGCTCTTCAGGGTCCATTTTACCTAAAGCTTTCGATTGCTCAGCGAGCTGGCTTTTCTTACCCGTAAACTGCACTCGTACTTGATCGAGTGTAGCAAGGTCCTCTGCTGCTGCAATCGCAGCGAGCGCTTCAGTGGTCAGGGCTTCCAGTGACATAGTAACTCTCAAAGCAACAATTTATAAAATTAATAAAACCCCATATTCTATCAGTTTTTAAGCGTGTTGATGAAGCTCTACGATCAGGAAAATTTGTTTAGTACATGGTTTTATAATCAGGTTAAGATAGGGCCATCACAGAAGAGAACAACAAACGATGTCGCTTGATCCTATTTGGCAACAACAACTTACTTTAGTGACTTATGGCAATGAATATTTGCGTCACAACCTAAGTTTCCAACGTTGGTTAGAACACGCCATTTTTGACCGACATTGCTTTCAATTTCGTGATCTGAATAGCCAACATTTACTGGCTCAGCATTTTCAAGTATGGCTTGAAGCCTTAAAAAAACAAGGGGTCAAACAACTCAGTCTGCATAGTTCAACATTGCTAGCAGATGAAAAGAACCCCAATCCAAATATTGAACTGCTTGCTACACCACATATTATTGTGAGTCATCAAGCACAGCAAAAAACAGCTTGGATTTTCGGTAAAGAACTGGCTGAGTGGTACAGTGCTGAACAAGATTTTATAATTCCAAAAGCACAACAAAGCTCAATCCGTAACGAAAATTTATGGCGTTTTGAACTGAATCATAAACTCAGCAAACGCATTGAAGCGGATTTACAAACACCGAAATGGGATGAAATCGAAAACTTTACCGAACAAGAACTCTTTAGTGCGCCATTTGCGCAAGGTTTGGTCGAGCCTGATGCTGTAGACTTACCTTACTATGGACAACAAGATACCATAGATGAAGCCCACCATCTCTCTCTTTTACCGACAGACTACGCTGCTGATTATGCACATCAAACGCTGTATCGTTTAGATGCCCTATCAGCATTGATCCAGACCAAGATTCAACATCCTTACAATGCAGAAGGCCAAGTCCTCACGCCAGATGAGCAATTGAACCTACGTCATTTTGAGCAAAAGATTGATGATTTAAAGACCAAGTTCATCGTAAAAGTAGCCAATCACTATCAAACCGCACAGCTAAGCCCCAAAAATACACCTACACCGCTTGATGCTCGCAATCATTCCGCAGCTAAATTAAGTCCGATAGAAACCAAACCTCATGAAACACAGCATAAATCTGGAAAAACTGGGGTGTTTGCTTTAATTGTGATTACACTTTTAATTTGCGTATTGGGCTATTACTTTGGGTTATAACCCCCGCTAATATAAAAAGCGCCAAACTTATCCGTGGGCGCTTTTTTATTTCACCACACTGAATCATGCTGTAATTAAATAATTAAAAGGCCGGATCTTAATTTGTATTTTATGTTCATCGGCATGTTGATTAATATAATGATTGACTGAAACCACCTCGCCTTCTAGCTCTGCATCAGGCCCATACATAATTTTGACCGACTCCCCTTTCCTTGGAACCATTTGTAACTCTACAGCAATACTGCCTTGTCCCATCCCTGTAATCTCTACAAGCATATCCTGATCCTTGTCTTATCAATCTTTTTATTTATTAGGCATCTATCACATTTCAGATTAAAGCAGATTTATGTAACCAAAGTTCAGCTATGGTTTTACATATAAGACTTCATTTTTTCATGTTTCATAAATTTAAGCTGTACTCTACTCAACCACCAATTGATCTAAAAAGTTTTTCACCTGTTTCGGTGTCTTTAAATGAATCCACTTTATATGTTGATATTCAGGCATCTGCATCATTTTTAAGTATTTCTGTCGGTTTTTAGCATGCGTTTTGATCATCCACCAAATAATCGAGTCCCGACCAAACATCCTCAGCAAGCTTTCCCGATTATTGGAGTTTTCCCATAAATCTTGTTGCGCCCATGCCCGCTGAATCGCACGCTTCACAGAACGATACAGATTGACTGGAAATGGTAAGTCCAACCAAATAACCGTATCAATTTCCGCCCATTTCACAGGAATGGCTCGGGTATAGTTACCATCAATGACATAACCTTGTGTCGCTTTTTGTGTTTCAGACTCAATTTTGGCAAAAAATACTTCATCTGGACATTCCTGCCAATCATCCAACCAAAATAAGTTATCTAATTCAATATAATGCAAGCCTAGCTTCTCAGCCAAAGCTCTGGAAAAGGTCGATTTGCCCGTGGCTGATGTACCAACTACGTTTATTCTTTTCATTGTTGTATCCAATTCCAATCCAAGCTTTTTCGCTATACATCATCATGGTTGTATCACACGCTAATGTCTAGTCTATGATTTGCTTTGATGCATCCCGCTCAAATCACATAATCATAATATCCAACGCTCACCCGCCCGATGGAATATTTTTAGTTTTTGATGAATACCTATAACGCTCTAATTTTGAAACATCAAAACTCTCAATGGGATTAAAAGAATAGGCAATAAAAAAGACCGCTAAAAAGCGGTCTTTTTTTAAGTCTTAAAGACTTATGCAGCTAATGCATCTTTAGCTTTAGAAGCTAAAGCAGCAAATGCAACTGCGTCATGCATAGCGATGTCAGCAAGTACGCGACGGTCGATAATCACTTGAGCTTTTTTCAAGCCAGCGATCATACGGCTGTACGATAAACCATTTAGACGAGCACCAGCATTAATACGCGCAATCCATAGAGCACGGAATTGACGTTTTTTCTGACGACGGTCACGGTAAGCGTATTGACCCGCTTTGATTACTGCTTGGAACGCTACGCGATATACGCGTGAACGAGCGCCGTAGTAACCTTTAGCACGAGCAAGAATTTTTTTATGACGGCGATGAGCCTGTACACCACGTTTTACACGAGCCATTTATAATCTCCTTAGATGTATGGGCACATACGACGAACTGAAGCAACGTCACTCACGTGAACCATTACACAGCCGCGTAATTGACGAATACGCTTAGCAGATTTTTTGGTCAAAATGTGGCGTTTGAACGCTTGTTTACGCTTGAAACCGTTTGCAGTCGCTTTGAAACGCTTAGCTGCACCACGGCGAGTTTTCATCTTAGGCATAACAACCTCTTTTGAACACCTGTTCGGAACGTTTGCACCATTGCAAAACGACCTGCAGGTAAGGGAGCGAATATTCTAATCGAACTTTGTCTAAAACAAAAGCAAATAATCAACAATAAAAGCAAGCTTAGTCTATTTCCCGATAAGCTTTAAGCGATGAATTTATAAACACACGCACATCCAAGCCGTATAATGCCTCATCCATCTAATATTGTATCCTTATGAACGTCAAACAGGATGCGTTTGCTGCGCTCCGCTATCGAGACTTCTCGATTGTTACACTCAATCAATTTTGCCTGACGCTTGCCATTTTAATTCAGGAAATTATTGTGGCGTACTCCTTGTACACTCTCACTAAAGATCCACTGACTCTAGGTTTAATTGGTTTAGCAGAAGCAATCCCCTTTATTGCGCTCTCCTTATGGGGCGGCTATTTTGCCGATCGCTTTAATAAGCAAACCATCATGAAAATCTGCTTATTCTGTGCCATTCCACTACCCTTGGTTTTATGGGGGTTATTTCATGCTTATAGCTTAAAGCAAATTGAACTCTCCACCCTGTCATGGGGTGTTTATGCCGTGATCTTTGGTCTAGGAACGATTCGAGGTTTCTATAATCCATCTGCAACATCACTCAAACCCTTTTTAATTCCACGAGACATTTATGCCAACGGCGCCACATGGACCACCATTGGTTGGCAAAGTGGGGTGATTATTGGCCCGATGCTGGGTGGGTTGATGTTGGCTTTTTTAGGTCGTGAAACTAGTTTAATCAGTGTAGCAGTGATACTTGGTCTGTGCTTTTTACTCGTCAATCTTTTAAGTAAACGCACGTTTCCTAAAATTGAAACAGAACATGTGCTGCAAAGCCTAGGTGAAGGCTTTCGCTTTATTGCTAAAACTAAAATCGTCCTCTGGGCCATCTCACTCGACTTAGTCTCTGTACTGTTCGGTGGTGTGATTGCTTTACTCCCAATCTTTGCTGAAGATATTTTAAAAATTGGTCCAGAAGGATTAGGCTATTTACGTGCAGCACCATCAATTGGTGCGCTTATCACCATGATTGCGCTGACTCGTTTTCCACCCACCCGACATGCTTGGTGCAATATGCTACTTGCTGTTGCAGGTTTTGGGCTATTTACACTTTTGTTTGCTTACTCAAACTACTTATGGCTGTCTTTGTTTGCTCTGGCTATGACAGGGGCTTGCGACAGTATTTCAGTGGTAATCCGTCAGACCATTTTACAAATTTATCCTCCTGAGAATATGCGAGGTCGTGTTGCGGCAGTAAACGGTATGTTTGTATCGAGTAGTAATGAATTAGGGGCATTTGAGTCAGGTCTTGCAGCTAAATATTTAGGTCCTGTGATTGCAACAGTTTTTGGCGGCAGCATGACCTTATTGGTGGTCGCACTGAGTTGGGCTAAAACCAAAGACTTATTTGGCGTCGACATTACTCAAGCCGAGCAGAAATAGTTTTTAATTTAACAATATAACTTGCGAGTCTTTTCAATTCAGGAAATACTCGCAACCATTATTTAAGTCATACGCACTGGATGCGTTATAAAAGAAATTGATCATATGAAACCACTCTTATTGCTTGCATTATCAATATTGCCCGTTCATTTAAGCCATGCAGCTCAGCCACCATTAGAACTCACCATTCAAAAAAGTTCAGCTCAATCAGCACATTTGACCACGCGTATTCAATGGGTCGATTTTCCCAAACCCCAATATAAAAATAGCGATTTAAATCAGCAAAACCGTGCAGCGATTATTCGTATCTATGCAGATGAAACAGGCGATGTGACCAAAGCCACCGTACAGGAAAGTACTGGGCTCAAAGCTTTGGATGAAAAGTTGGTGAATGCTGTGCTTCAAGCCAAAGTAAAACCTTTTGTTGAAGATGATACTGCTTCTGCCGTCATTGGTTATCAAGTTTTTAATTTAAAACTAACGCCAGATGACGCCGAAGCATGTAACTACACCTTTGACTCTAAGAACTGGCTTGCGCAACAACAGCAACAAAAAGTGCCTTTTCAATATCAGGCTCAACCTACGCTTGCGCTAGATTCAACGCAGTTGAATGGTCATGACCGTCAAATTAAATTTAGCTTTAAAGCCGATAAACACGGTAACATTAAGAAGCCCAAAATTACCAAAGGTTCAGGTATTTACGAGCTTGATCAACAAGTTTTACAAGCCGTTGCAAATAGCAAAGTCAGTGTTAAACGCACAGCAAGCACATTGTGGCTCTATAAAAAATCTAAATTTAAAGATGTGATTGAATTTGACCTTGAGTCTTGTCACTAAAATCTAAAAGGACACGAGTTTTCGATAGCTCGTGTCCTGACTTCTTACAAACCTAAAAACCATTAAAAATCTGTTGGTCAATGACAGCATTTGAAGACCGATTAGAATTGACTAAACATCCAATACACAAAAAGATAACGCCCTATTTTTGCAATGCTCACCATCAATAAGAAACGAACAAAGTTTTCTTTGAGCAATCCTGCAATCAGAGTAATCGGATCACCAATGATGGGCACCCAACTAAGCAATAAAGACCAAAAACCATATTTTTGATAAATGCCCTGTGCCTGCAACATCTTTTGCTCTGAGACTGGAAACCATTTTTTGTTTTTGTATTGCTCAACTTTAAGACCCAGCCACCAATTGACACAACTACCTAGAACATTGCCTAAACTGGCGACAGCCACTAGTAACCAAACTGGATACTGCGTCTGAGCCAACAATCCCACCAAGACTGCCTCTGACTGTAACGGTAGCAGTGTCGCAGCTCCAAAAGCAGAAAGGAAAAGCAGTCCTAAGGTCCACATCATTTTATGATTTTAAACCCAGTTTTTTCTTGGTTGAGTTATAGGTGTAGCCTGACCAGACCAATGTTAAAATCAACAAAAACCAACGTGACCATGAATACTTATCGGCAATCGGTTCAATTGCAGCACGGAGTACCGCCTGATCTTTGGTATTGAGCAGTTCAATGATTTTTTGAATGTGTACCGCTTCAGCTACAAAAAGCATCAAACATCCCGCAATCCCCACAATAATACTGAGATAGATTTTAGGATTTGCTTCAATAATGCGGGTTAAATTGAGGAAAAACTCTTTTTTCATTACGCTGACGTCCAAACAACCTTCAACAAAAAAGCCACCCATCGGTGGCTTTAAAGAATGGCTTATACCTTGAAGGCACTAAGCTTAACACAATTCAAGTCATTACTTTTGTACCTAATTAACTCGAATCGCCAGTGCTCGTTGTACTGCAGGGCGTGCTTGAATACGCTCCATATAAGCTTTGACATTAGGATAATCATTTAAATCAATTTGTTGCCATTCATAACGCAAAATCCATGGGAAAATCGCCATGTCTGCAATTGAATACTCTCCTGCCACATAATCTTGCCCAAAAAGTTGCTTGTCTAATACAGCATATAGACGTTTGGTTTCATTAACATAGCGTTCAGTTGCATAGGCAATACGTTCAGGAGCAAATTTACTAAAATGATGGTTCTGTCCAAGCATAGGGCCAAAACCACCCATTTGCCACATTAACCATTGCTCAACTTCAACACGGAACTGCTCATCCCGTGGATAAAACTGCCCTGTTTTACGCCCTAAATACTGCAGAATTGCTCCTGACTCAAACACCGAAATAGCTTCACCTTTGGGGCCATCTTGATCCACAATAGCAGGAATTTTATTGTTAGGTGAAATACGAAGAAAATCAGGTTGAAATTGGTCATTTTCTAAAATATTAATGGGAAAGACTTGATACTCCAAGCCCATTTCTTCTAATGCGATGCTAATTTTATGTCCGTTGGGTGTTCCCCAATAGTACAAATCAATCATTCTTATTTCCTAAGTTTATTCGCTTATTTTGGATACACGATATCATAATTAAACGTGATTATTTTTATGTAATTTTATATATTATTTAGCACATATTTGAATAAAAACCACCCAACAAAATGAATAAAATCATTGATATTCCAAGCCCGATCAATTTAAAAGACCCGCTTGAAGCGACTCAATGGGCAAAAGAAGCGAATATTAAACGTCCTTACCGGTTGGAGTTCTTCAAACACTATATTTCACAAATTCTAAGTCACCCAAAGCCTGATGTTCGTATTTTAGAACTAGGTTCAGGGCCAGGTTTCTTGGCGTATGAACTTCTAGATAGACGCCCCAATATCAATTATACCGCCGTCGATTTTTCAGTAGCCATGCATAGCTTAGCCAAACAACGTTTAGCTACTATTGCTTATACGTCTGTAGATTTCATCATCGCTGATTTTAAACAGCAGGACTGGTATACCGCCCTTCTTAATCAACGCTTCGATTATGTTGTCATTCATCAGGCTTTACATGAACTTCGCCATAAAGCATATACCAACGATTTTCATAAAAGCATTGCGCAACATGTAATTCAGCCTAATGGTACATATTTCATCACTGACCATCTTGCTGAACCCGATGGACAGATGGGTAATCGAGAATTATATATGAATAAACATGAACACATTGAGAGCCTAAAGAATAGTGGCTTTGGTAATGTTGAAATTGCACTTGAAATAGATGGCTTATGTACTTTTCAAGTTACTTTATAGCTAGATTAGATGCAGTTTATTAAAAATGGTTCATCGTTAGGTAATAAAAAAGCACTGCATAGGCAGTGCTTTTTTTAATCAATAGATTATTACTTTTTCTTTTTAGGACCAAGCAACATACCCATTTGACGACCTTCCATTTTCGGTGCTTGTTCTACAACACCCACTTCAACCACATCTGCTTCAACTTTTTGTAATTGAGCCAAACCAAGTTGTTGGTGTGCCATTTCACGACCACGGAAACGAAGGGTAATTTTTACTTTGTTGCCTTCTTCAAGGAACTTAGTGATTGCACGTAGTTTTACGTTGTAATCACCAACATCAGTACCCGGGCGGAGTTTGATTTCTTTCACCTGTACTTGATGCTGTTTTTTCTTCGCTTCTTTCTGCTTTTGCTTTAGATCAAACAAATGCTTGTTGAAGTCCATGATTTTACAAACAGGCGGTTCAGCGTTGGCTACGATCTCAACAAGATCAAGCTCAACACTTTCAGCAGCGCGTAATGCTTCTGCCAAGCTAACAATACCTTTTTGCTCACCATTTTCGTCTACAAGACGGACTTCTTTCGCACGAATTTCATCATTCAACGCAGGACGGTTTGATTTGTTACCGCCCTGTTGATTACGGTCAGGCTGTTTAATCGCTGTTACTCCACAATGTACCGGCCGCGTTCGGCAACGGCTGCTTTTACTAAGTCAACGAAAGCGTCGATTGACATAGTACCCAAATTTTTCCCAGAGCGGGTACGGACATTTACTGTACCTTCCTCTACCTCACGGTCCCCAAGTACCAGTAAGTAAGGAATACGCTCTAATGTACGTTCACGAATCTTAAAGCCGATTTTCTCATTTCTCAAGTCTGAAATCGCACGGAGACCGTTTTCTTTAAGTTTAGCGACGACTGACTCACATGCTTCCGCTTGTGAATCGGTAATGTTCATCACACATGCTTGGATTGGTGTCAACCAAGGTGGCATAAAGCCCGCATAGTGTTCGATTAGTATACCAATAAAACGTTCAAAACTGCCAAGTATTGCACGGTGCAACATCACAGGCTGATCACGATCATTGTCTTCAGTGACATATGACGCATCTAAACGTTCTGGCAGATTGAAGTCACATTGGATTGTACCACATTGCCATACACGGCCTAAGCAGTCTTTCAGTGAGAATTCAATTTTCGGACCATAGAATGCGCCTTCACCCGGTTGAAGTTCCCACTCCAAACCAGCAGCATCTAAAGCATCTGCTAAAGATTTTTCAGCCATATCCCAAAGTGCATCATCCCCGACACGTTTTTCCGGACGAGTAGATAACTTCATCTGCACTTCTTCAAAACCAAAATCTTTATAAACATCTAAAGTCAGTTTAATAAAGTCTGCCACTTCAGGCCCAATTTGTTCTTTGGTACAGAAAATGTGTGCATCGTCTTGAGTAAAGCCACGAACACGCATAATCCCGTGCAATGAACCCGATGGTTCGTTACGGTGACATGAACCAAATTCAGCTAAGCGAATTGGTAAATCACGGTAAGATTTCAAACCTTGGTTGAACACTTGCACGTGACATGGGCAGTTCATTGGCTTCACTGCATAGTTACGACTTTCAGAATGCGTCGTAAACATGTTGTCTGCATAGTTTGCAGCATGGCCTGATTTTTCCCACAGCGTAAAGTCTACGATTTGTGGTGTTTTAATCTCAAGATAACCATTGTCTTGCTGCACTTTACGCATGTATTGTTCAAGTACTTGGTAAATCGTCCAACCATTTGGATGCCAGAACACCATACCCGGTGCTTCTTCTTGCATATGGAACAGGTCTAAAGCTTTACCGATTTTACGGTGATCACGCTTTTCAGCTTCTTCAATACGTTTGATATAAGCCGCAAGCTGTTTCTTGTCTGCCCACGCTGTACCATAAATACGTTGAAGTTGTTCATTCTTCGCATCACCACGCCAGTAAGCGCCTGAAATTTTAGTCAGCTTGAACGATTTTAAGAATTTAGTGTTTGGTACGTGCGGACCGCGGCACATATCCAAATAATCTTGATGGTAGTACAAGCCCATTTGTGTTTCTTCAGGCATGTCCGCAATCAAGCGTAATTTATACTCTTCACCACGTGCAGTGAATTCTGCAATCACTTCGTCACGTGGGGTCATTTTTTTGATGACATCATAATCTTGGTCGATGAGCTTTTTCATACGCTCTTCGATGGCCGCCATATCATCTAAAGTAAATGGACGTGGCATCCAGATGTCATAGTAGAAACCTTCTTCAATGACAGGACCAATCACCATTTTCGCTTCAGGGAACAATTGCTTAACCGCATGCCCCACCAAGTGAGCGCAAGAGTGACGAATAATTTCGACCCCTTCTTCGTCTTTAGGCGTAATAATTTGAAGGCTTGCATCCGTGGTAATCAGATCAGATGCATCGACTAAACGACCATCGACTTTTCCTGCAACTGTATTTTTAGCAAGACCTGGACCGATGCTCAGTGCAACGTCCATCACAGATACGGCTTGATCAAATTGTTTTTGATCGCCATTTGGCAAAGTGATAATTGGCATAAAAAATCCTTAAGGAGTGATGCCCCGTACCATGGAGCATGTCACCGCGAGATTATGATCGAGGTAAAACCTCAAAAGATAAAAACGGTGGATAAATAAAATCAGTCGAATTTTACACGTGTTATCCACAGGATTAAACCTTTTCGCCTAGAAAATTCGCTTTTCGGCGCATTTTGAATTCATTTGCCAGTCCATCACATCCCTCAAATAAGGGATTTGCTGTTAAACCTGCATATCACCACAAGGCTCAGAATAACGATTGCATCTATTTTTATTAAAAAATACCGTAACACAAGGAGACACACACCGATCAAAAAGCAAGCTAAAATCGAACTACAGATGGATCAATTCCGTAAAATTAATACATTCAGTTTAGATAAACTAAACAAAAAAGTTCAATAAATTCATCTAAAAAGAACAACTCGACTAAAGCATAAATGCAAGATGGCTTGAAAATGCATATCTTTTAAGCAATGGAAAAAATAATACCAAATTCAGGAGTGATCAACATGGTGAGTGCGTATGATGAGTTACCAAGAACCCCCGCAAACTTTGTGGCTTTGTCACCATTACGTTATTTAGAACGAGCTGCTTATATTTACCCTCATCAAGATGCCATCATTCATGGGCACCGCCATATTTCATGGCGTGAAACTTACCTTCGCTGCCGCCAATTTGCCTCACAATTACAAAAACTGGGAATCACAAAAAACGATACTGTCTCTGTTTTGCTGCCCAATGTCCCTGCAATGATCGAGACACATTTTGCAGTCCCAATGGCAGGTGCTGTGCTCAACACATTGAACACGCGCTTAGATGCCAAAACCATCGCATTTATGCTGGATCATGCAGAAACCAAAGTCTTATTGGTGGATCCAGAGTTTGCATCGGTTGCACAAGAAGCCTTGGCTTTGGTCGGACGCGATATTTTCGTGATTGATGTAGATGATGCTGAGTACGAAAACTGTTTTGCAGCCCCGATTGGGCAAATCGAGTATGAAGACTGGTTAACCGAAGGCGATGAGAACTTTGAATGGCATTTACCTCAAGATGAATGGGATGCCATCAGCCTTAACTACACCTCTGGCACCACAGGCAACCCAAAAGGTGTGGTTTATCACCACCGTGGCGCTTATATCAATGCGGCCAGTAACATCATTGCTTGTGGCATGACACCACGTGCGACCTACTTGTGGACCTTACCTTTATTCCACTGTAACGGCTGGTGCTTTGCATGGACCATGGCAGCCAATGGGGGCACCAATATCTGCCTGCGTAAAATTGATCCTGAACTCATTTTCAAATTGATCGCTGAGCATAAAGTCGATTATTTCTGTGGTGCGCCAATTGTGTTATCCATGCTGATCAATACCCCTGAAGAGCAACGGGTTCACTTTGAACACCGCGTTGAAGTAATGGTGGCAGGTGCTGCGCCTCCTGCTGCAATCATTGAAGGCATGCGCCATATTGGTATCAATGTCACTCATGTCTATGGACTGACTGAAACCTATGGGCCTTCTGCGTTGTGTGCCTCTCAAGCGGGTTGGTCAGACTTATCTATTCAGGAACAAGCGCAGCTGCACTCACGCCAAGGTGTACCTTACCCACTGCAAGATGGTATGAAAGTGCTGGATCCAGACACGATGCAACCTGTACCGCATGACGGTCAAACTATGGGTGAAATTATGTTCCGAGGTAACATTGTGATGAAAGGTTATCTCAAAAACCCTGAAGCCACGGCAGAAGCCTTTGCTGGTGGTTGGTTCCACACAGGTGATCTTGCCGTTTGCCAACCTGATGGTTATGCCAAAATTACTGATCGCTCTAAAGATGTCATCATTTCTGGAGGCGAGAATATTTCATCACTCGAAGTGGAAGAAATTCTGTATCAACACCCTGCTATTTTAACGGCTGCAGTGGTCGCGAAACCCGATCCACGTTGGCAAGAAGTACCCTGTGCATTTATTGAACTCAAAGCAGGTAAGGAAACCACACCTGAGGAAATCATTGAGTTTTGTAAGCAACATCTGGCACGTTTTAAAGTCCCGAAAGATGTGGTAATTACTGAAATTCCAAAAACCTCGACAGGCAAGTTACAAAAATTTGTCTTGCGCGATTGGGCGAAAGAGCGTGCAATGGGTGAGTTTAGCTAAACATTCAGCAGTCTGCACAAGCAAAAATTCTCACATAAAAAAGCGACCTCAAAGGTCGCCTTTTTACATCTAAATGACTTAATTATCTGAAATTAAAGCCACTTGCTGAATGTAATTAAACAACTTTAAACGTGAAGCTTTAAGTTGTTCTTCATCCGCCTGTTGTTTCATATCACGGTGAATACGCAAAACATGTTGGCGAATGGTATGACGCTCAGCCGCATTATAGGTTTTGGAAAACTCATTAATCACAGGGTCACCATCTTTGATCATACGATCAACCCAACGTAGCAATTGAGCGGTTTTTTTCGCGCCTTGTTGCGGTGTCAAATAAGACAAAATCACTGTTTCGTCTTCATTACGCAGCAACTTGCCGATGCGTAAAAATTGGCGACGACGAGCTTCATTTGATGTAATCAGTTTCACATCCAAAAGGGCTTCAATCAAACGCTCTTCAACAGGTAAGTTTTGAATTTGTTTAGTGTTCAACTCTGCCAGTTGCGCACCCAAAGATGCCATACGTTGTACGGCTTTTTTCTGTTCGGTTTTACTTGCACGTCCTTCTAAAGATTCAAAGTCTTCTTCAGTAAAACTATGCGGTCGACGTGCCACGATTAATCTGCCTCGTAAAATTTTGCTGCAAAAAGTGCCTGAATTTCAGATAAAGCTTGTTCTTCATCTGCACCATCAAGCACTAAGCGTAAAGTGGTGCCCTTCCCTGCGCCTAGCATCAGAAGGGACATAATATTTTTGGCATCCACCAATTTGTCTGCTTTCCCAATTTGGATAGAAGAACGGAATTTTGTGGTCACTTCAATGAGCTTGCCAGATGCACGCGCATGTAACCCTAGTTTATTAATTACGTCAACAGTTGTGTCAATCATGACCAGTGCTTCATTTCTCGATGGAGGACCTGAACAGACCATTTTGCCTCAAGAGCTTTTTTTAGTCTATCCACAATATATACAGAACGATGCTGCCCGCCCGTACAACCAATAGACACAGTCATATAATGACGATGCCCCTCAGCAAAAGCAGGTAACCATTTATCTAAAAACTTATAAATATCTTGGAACATTTCATGCGTTTGCCCACTTTGCTCCAAAAACTGTTGCACGGATGCGTCTAGCCCAGAGTGCTTACGCAGTTCCAAATCCCAGTGTGGATTGGGTAAATGGCGTACATCAAAAACATAGTCTGCATCCAGTGGAATACCATGTTTAAAGCCAAAAGACTGTAAAATCAGGATCAGATTATCTGACTGTCCTAACTTTGAGAGTAAGGTGTGCTTTAAATCGTGCACACTTTTATCGGTGGTATCAATATGCACGGTAGAGCGCAAGTTAATCGGCAATAAAAGTGTTTTCTCTTCCTGAATACACTGATTCAGGCTTTGAAAGCGCGTTGCTAATGGATGTGGACGACGTGAAGCACTAAAACGTGCAATCAACTCTTGGTCACGGGTGGTCAAATAAATAATATCGACCGTACCATGTCTTTGCAATTGTTCAAACACCAAGTCAAATTCTTGCAAATCTGCACGGGTACTGCGGACATCCACACCCAAGGCTAATTGTTCAAGATTATTTTCTCGATCCAGTTTCGCCACGATTTCAGGAAGTAAAGCCAAAGGCAAATTATCAATACAGTAATAACCTAGATCTTCCAATACTTGTAATGCAGAGGATTTACCTGAACCAGACTGTCCTGTAACAATTAAAATGCGCTTCATCTTAATCCTTTGTCATCAAACCCGAACTAAATGTGTTTCACTTTCAAGTTATCAATTAAACGTGTTACACCAAGCTTTGCCGCAACAAACAACACTACATCTTGATCAAACGCATCTACTTTTTGTAAAGCTGGGGTACGTGCTTCCACATAATCCACAACAAAACCCGCTTGTGTCAATGTCGCCTTTATATTTGTTAACACATCAGCTAAAGCGATACCCGTTTGTAGTGATTGCTCCGCTGCTTTTAAGCTTTGATAAATGCTTGGTGCTTTTTGGCGATTTTCTTCACTTAAGTATCCATTACGTGAACTCAAAGCCAAGCCATCTTCTGCTCGTGCAATCGGAACGCCAATCACTTCAAGTGGCATATTTAGATCACGGACAAACTGACGAATCACCGCCAGCTGTTGGTAGTCTTTTTCACCAAAGAAGGCAAAATTTGGTTGCACAATATTGAACAGTTTTGTCACCACCACCGCCACCCCATCAAAATGTCCTGGGCGTTGTAAACCACACAAATCATTGGTGATATCAGATACAGTAATGTTGGTCAAACGTGGATTTTTACCATACATTTGTTCAACCGATGGTGCAAAAACGATGTCACACCCTACATCAGCCAACAAACGCTGATCTTGCTCTAAGGTACGTGGATAGCTATCAAAATCTTCATTTGGACCAAATTGAATCGGGTTCACAAAAATACTGACCACAACCACATCACAAAGCTTTTTGGCTTCACGTACAAGGTTTAAATGCCCTTGGTGCAAGTTCCCCATGGTCGGTACGAAACCAATACTCTTTCGAGCCGTTCGCGCAGGGTTCAATGATGCTGAGAGGCCTTGGATCGTGGTTTCAGTTTTCATGTTTTACAGCTCGACTTGAAATGTTTGTTCTTTAGCTGGGAATGAACGATCTAGTACTGCTGTATGGTATGCCTTGAATGCATCCAAAATCGCAGTTTCCCCTGCTTGTTCTTTCATAAAGTTACGTACAAATTTTGCAACACGACCAAAAGTCAGTCCAAGCATGTCTTGTACCACCAAGACTTGACCATCGGTATCCACACCTGCGCCAATGCCAATAACGGGTACATGCGGGAACAACTCACTAATTTCTTTACCGAGCTGTGCAGGCACACATTCCAATAACAACATTGCAGCACCCGCATCCACAACCGCCTGACAGTCGGCAATCAACTGGTCTGCGGCTTCACGTGTGCGCGCTTGTAATTTATAACCGCCTAGCACATGAACAGACTGTGGGGTTAAGCCCAAGTGTACACATACAGGAATACCATTTCGTGTCAAAACCTGAACTGTTTCAGCAAGCCATGCACCGCCTTCGACTTTGACCATTTGCGCACCTGCCTGCATCACAACTTTTGAGCTTTGCAGAGCATCATTTAAAGTGGCATAGCTCATAAAGGGCAAGTCTGTCAAAATGAAAGCATGTTGATTACCACGACATACTGCTGCTGTATGGTAAGCCATATCCTCAACCGTAACAGGCAAAGTGGAATCACGACCTTGAATGGCCATCCCTAGCGAATCACCAATTAAAATAGTATCAATTTCAGCTATTTGCATTGCTTTTGCCATACTTGCATCATAGCAAGTTAGGCAGGAAAATTTGCGACCTTCTGCTTTAAATTTTCTTAAGTCATTTAAACTAATCATCAAACTATTCCTTTTCAACATTTTGAGCATTGCTCAATTCAATCGCTGCCCAATTACCTGCATCAAGCACACTTAATGTCGCTTGTTGTACAACAGGCAACTGCTTCAACGCAATACCATCAATGTGTAAATCAGGATCTAAATCCAACAGTGGGATAAGCACAAAATCACGCTCCATTACCCCTACATGTGGTACAGTTAAACGTTCATGCTGAATTTTTTCTTCGGCATAAAGCAGTAAATCTAAATCTAAAGTGCGTTCACCCCAATGGCGTAAACGTACACGTCCTGACTCTTGTTCAAAACGTTGTAGCTCATCCAGCAACGCCAAAGGTGCTAAATCTGTACTGAGTTGTAATACGGCGTTTAAATAGTTGGGCTGATCTTGCGGTCCCATCGGTGGACTTTGATATAACTTGGAGATCTTCACATCGCCGAGACTGGCCAACTTATGCACTGCTTCAGTTAAAATCAATTTAGAGTCGCCTAAATTGCTCCCTAAACCGATGTACGTAATGATGCTCATTGTGTTGGCCCAAAAATGACGCTGCTCAAGTCACGCTTCACACGCTTGCGTTTTAAAATTGGATGATCTAAACCTATTTCCGCAGAGCCAGTTGTAGTCACCGCGCCCACTTGAGATCGAACTTCAGACTGCTGTTTGGTCTTACGCGTGCGACGACTGCGTGGTTCTTGTTCTTTTACCAGAGGCTCTATTTCATGGCTTACTGTTTTAGCAACAGCAGCTTCTTCAGCACTTGCTTTGCCACTGCGACGTGCTTTTGCACGTTGGCGATTATATTGACTAATGGCACGCTCTTTTTCATCGGTGCTCATTAATTGATATGCATCCCACCATTGACCCATACCTTGCGTACTATCATCACCCGATTTTTCACGCAGCAATAAAAAGTCAAAGCCTGCACGGAAGCGTGCATGGGTTGATAATGCTTGAATTTGCTGTGCTTTCGGGTTAAGTAAACGCGTTTGCATTTCCCACACTTCACGAATAAACGTTTCAGCAAAGCGCGGAATAATCGTCCGAGTGGCTTGGCGTTTTAATACATCAAGTCCCGCTTGTGCACGAGCTTCAGCAGCAACCACACCTTTACTGCTATAAAACTCACAACGCTCTAGGAACGGTTTCCAGAGCAACACCGCATAGAAAAAGGCAGGGTTAATGGTTTTGCCGACTTGAATACGCTGATCCGTATTTTTAGCCGCACGCTCAATAAATGGGCTGATATTCGGCTGAATGTCCGCAAATAGTTGTTTCCAAATTCCGAAGTCAATCAGCATTGGCAATACACGATTCAGATGACCCATTGTAAACAGCTTCTGAGATTCATCATACAGGCGGTGCGGAGAAACATCGCGAAGCAGTTGTGTCATTTCAAGACTGAAAACATCTAAAATTTTCTGATCAATTGAAAAACCTAATTTTGCAGCAAAACGTAAAGTACGCAACATGCGCACAGGATCTTCTTCAAAACGCGTTTGCGCATCACCCAATAGACGTAATGTTTTATCTTTAATATCGTCTACGGCATGACAAAAATCCAATACAATGCCCTTGCGTGGCTGATAGTACATTGCATTAATTGAAAAATCACGACGCGCAAAGTCTTGCTCAATCGTTCCCCAATTGTTATCACGCAAAATCATGCCTTGCGCTGAGGTGACTTCTTTCTTCGGCGGTGCACGGAAAGTTGCAACTTCAACCAACTCACGACCTGAATAGACATGAGCCAGCTCAAAACGGCGCCCGATAATACGGCAACGTCGTCCGAAAACTTCTTTTACCTGTGACGGTGTTGCATTGGTCACTGCATCAAAATCTTTAGGATTTAGGCCGAGCATCATGTCGCGGACACCGCCTCCGACGATATAAGCCTCATAGCCAGCCTTAGTTAATGCATCGATCACATCTAAAATGTAAGAAGGTAATTGAGCGGTTGATAAACCACATTTTGACGCGCGCAAAGTTTGCAAAAGCCGCTGTCTCCTACGCCTAAACGTAAAATTCTAAGATGACGCTAATGATATCTCTAACACAATCAAAGGGCAATTTGATTCTCGAAAGCAAAACAGAATTCTGAGCAATTCATGAAGAAAAGTTTTCCATTTGACTATAAACTCAAACGTGCTTTATTTTTCAGAAAAATGGCAGGCCCAATCCCTGTCACCTGCTGTAATTCATCTATGGATTTGAATGCACCCTGTTTTTGTCGATAGGCTACAATTGCTTGGGCTTTCTTTAGACCTACACCCTGAAGCTGTTGTAATTGTTCAACACTGGCTTGGTTTAAACTTATTTTATCCGCATCAGTTACAGACTGAGGCTGAACTGGAGACACAGCACGTTTCACGCTCTTGGGCACTTGAATACGATCATCCCACGCTTGCTGTTCAGCTTTCCAGTTCAGGTAGTTCTGATCAAAAGACTGTGCATAACTGGTCGGCACCCAAGCCAATAAACTCAGTAATAACAAAGCAATGATCAACAAACTTACTTTTATTTTTATCAATTCAAACCACCATTTTTATTATTTCAATTGTAATTTGGCTTGCTCCCACAGATGATCCATTTCAGCTAAAGACATTTGCTCAATATTTTTGTTTTGTTGCAAAGCTTGATCTTCAATGAAAGCAAAACGAGTCCGAAATTTATGAATCGTACTCAAAAGCGATATTTCGCTTGAGACGCCCAGTTTACGTCCAACATTGATCATTGAAAATAAACAATCGCCAAATTCATCTGCTATTTCATCGGAATTTTGCTGCTGAACCGCATGTTTCAATTCAGCTAATTCTTCTTCAAGCTTGGCATAAGCACCTGCCACATCAGGAAAGTCAAAACCGATCTGTGCTACATTTTTTTGAATCTGTTCCGCCTGCTGTAAGGCAGGCCCGTGTTTGATACTGTCAAGTCTAGACTGTGCCTTACCTTGCTTTTCCTGTTGTTTAATTTGCTTCCAAAGTGCTCCCACCTCTTCAGCAGACAACGCCGAAAACTGCTGTGCTTGAAAAACATGTGGATGACGACGAATCAACTTTTCGGTGATGGCATGCACCACATCTTGAAAATTAAAAGCCCCTTGCTCAGCATACATCTGCGACTGGAACACCACCTGTAGCAGTAAATCCCCCAACTCATCACGCACCTCATCAGCCTCACCTGAACGCACGGCATCTTCAACTTCATAAGCTTCTTCAATGGCATAGCGGGTTAAACTTTCTGGGGTTTGCTGTTGATCCCATGGACATTTTTCACGTAACTCACGCATCACGTTCAGCAATTGTTCCATGTTTATCTCTCTTCAAAAATCATATTGATAATAATTACATTATGACGGCATACATTTGTTATGCTCAATCCAATCACAACAATAACATTAAGAAAAAGAGCAACAAGGAGCCATTTCAATGCGCAGTATTTTGATTAGCGGTGCAGCTCAAGGGATTGGTGCAGCCATCGCCCGCTTATTTTATACACATCATTACAAAGTAGGGATTTATGACATCAATAGCGCTCAAGCCGAACAGCTGGCAGCGAGTCTCGGCCCAAATGCCAAAGCAGGACAGCTCGATGTTTCCAACTATCAAGACTGGCAAACTGCTTTAGCCGAGTTTGTCACATGGGCAGGCGAGCTCAATGTCTTGGTCAATAATGCAGGAATTCTATTCTCAGGGCCTTTTGAACAAACAGAGATCGGCGCACATCACAAAACCATGTCGATTAATGTCAATGGCGTACTGAATGGCTGCCACGCTGCATTGCCCTATCTCAAACAAGCAAATTTTGCTCGTGTCATCAACCTTTCATCGGCTTCAGCCATCTATGGTCAAGCTGATTTGGTCTCGTACTCTGCCAGTAAGTTTGCAGTACGCGGTATCACCGAAGGCTTAGATACCGAATGGCAAAAATATGGCATTCGCGTGCTCGATGTCATGCCACTATTTGTACAAACTGCTATGGTGCAGGATATGCAAGCGAAGAGTATTCAAAACATGGGAGTACACTTAACTGCGGAAGATGTAGCACAACACGTTTTTCAACGCGCTGTTGAAAAAGATACGGCTTTAACTCCAACCCATCAAGCCGTGGGCGCTAAAGCCAAGCTTCTATTTCAACTGAGTAAAATCAGTCCCCAATGTCTGAATCGCCTGACCAACTTATATCTTTCTAAATAAAAAAAGAGCCTGCAATTGCAGGCTCTTTTTTTCAACTCTCTTAGTTACCTTGCACCAAACGACGCGCACTAATGATGCCCGGTTGTTGCTCTAACCGCGCCAACAGTTTCGATAGTTGCGATAAGCCTTTCACTTCAATCAACAATTTCATATTGGCAATACCATCTGCTTCAGAAATCGTATTAACCTGACGAATATTGATTTGGTCAGAAAAAATCACTTGGGTCAAATCTTTGAGCAAACCACGGCGATCATAAGCTTCCACCACAATTTGCACACTCTGACCACGTGTTGGCTGCATTTCCCAATCGGCTTCTACTGCACGTTCAGGTTCATTTTGAATCATGCGCAAGTAATCTGGACATGCAATTTTATGAATGCTCACCCCACGATTCAAGGTGATATAACCTGCAATCGACTCGCCATGCACAGGCTGACAGCATTGAGCTACATGCAGCTCAACGTTATCCAAACCATCAATCAGAATGCCATGTGCTGACAAAGTATGGCTAGCACGTGGGTTCAAGGTCGGCTTCAGCACCAGCTCAGGTTCATCCTGATCCAAATGCATATGACGATTCACCTGATTAATCAGCGCATGTAGACTAATGTCACCATTCACCAGTGCAATCAGGATGTCCTCACCCGCTTTGACATTGAAATGATTGCAGTAATCATTTAAATCAATACTTTTCGGATGAATCGCTAAACGTGAAAGCTCTTTATTGAGTAGCTCACGGCCTACTTCCAAGTTTTTACTACGATCTTGTTGGCGGAACCAATGACGCAACTTGTCACGCGCACGTGCCGTCTTGATATAACCTAAAGAGTTCACCAACCAATCGCGGTTTGGCTCACGGTCTTTCTTGGTTAAAATCTCAACTTGCTCGCCCGTTTTTAAGGTATAAGTCAGCGGAACATAGCGCTGATTCACCCGTGCGGCATAGCATTTGTTACCAACTTGGGTGTGTACATGATAAGCAAAGTCAAGCACGGTCGAACCACGTGGAAGTTCTTTGATATCGCCATCACGACTAAAGACGTAAATCTTCTCAAAATCTTCAAAATCCTGAATTTGTTCAAAATTTTCAGAATCATCATCTGACTTATGTACATTGGCATCATTCCGTTCTTGATAATGCTCAAGCACTGCACGCAATGAATGTAAACGGTGGTTAAAAGAGCGGTCGGTATTCTTGCCGCCTTCTTTATAATTAAAGTGTGAACATACCCCTAGCTCAGCTTCTTCATGCATATTTTTGGTACGAATTTGTACTTCAAGTGATTTATTTTCCGCAATCACAGCGGTATGCAATGAACGATAACCATTGGCTTTCGGGTTGGTAATATAATCGTCAAATTGATGCGGAATATGACGCCAAATTTGATGTACGATCCCCAAAGAGTGATAACATTCAGGGACTGTCTTCACCAAAACCCTGACGGCACGTATGTCATAAAGCTGATCGAAACTCAGGTTCTTACTTTTCATTTTTCGATAAATCGAATAAATGTGTTTCACCCGACCACTGATTTCAGCCTCTATACCATGTTCAGCCAAAGCTTCACGCAACTTATCTATGACAAACTGGATATACTGCTCACGCTCCAGTCGCTTCTCATTCAGTAGCGTCGCAATTTCTTTATAACGATCAGGTGCTAAATAGCGAAAGGCCAGATCTTCAAGTTCCCACTTTAACTGCGCAATCCCTAAACGGTGTGCTAGTGGTGAGTAAATGGTTAAGATCTCGCGTGCTACACGCTCTTGACGTTCTTTAGAAGAAGTCGCCAATTCACGCAGTGCATAGGTTCGCTCTGCCAGTTTGATCAATACAACACGTACGTCTTCGGTCACAGAAATCAACATTTTATAAATGCCGTTTAAGTGCTCGCGCTGGTTGTTATTAAAATGATCTTCGAGGCGTTTATTCTGCTCGATGAGATCAGACAACTTCCCCATGGACAAAGTGCCTTTGACCAAGGCATGTACTTGTTCACCAAAGTGCTCTTGCACTTCTGCCAAAGGAATGACCCCTTCACGTACACCACGATAGAGCATCGCAGCAGCTAAAGTATCTTCATCGACATGCAAATGGGCCAGAATATCCGCCATCTCAATACCTGTATAAAAGATATTGGAACGGTGGTTTACTGTGGTTTCTAACTCTTTTTGTAAAGTCAAATTGGCAACTTCTTCGAGTTGCTCAAGCTTCGCATCATCTAATATGCTTCGAACACGATCTAACCATTCAGCCAAATCATGTTGAGCTTGTTCGGCATGCTCTACAGTCGCCTCCTGAGACAACTCATTAAGTCGCCCAGGTAGTTGCTCACGTACTGTGACCATACCCATCTCCTACATTTTTACGCTTCATATTCTTTAATCGTTTATCTCATTATCTTTTTCAAACAATGCTATCGACTCAACATGACCAGTGTGCGTAAACATGTCCATCACACCAGCTTTAACCAACCGATAACCCTGCTGTACCAACAGCCCCGCATCCCTTGCGAGTGTCGCTGGATTACACGACACGTAAACGATTCTTTTTGCACCAAAGTTAGGCATATAATGCATTATTTCCTCTGCGCCTGCACGTGGAGGATCTATCAATAATGCATCAAATCCTTGATTTGCCCAAGAATGATGCGAAAAATCTTTTGTTAAATCTTGTGAAAAGAACTTCAACTGACTCAATGCATTGTACTTTGCATTTTCCGCACCACGCTGAACCATCTCCTCACTACCTTCAACCGCAATCACCTCTCCCATCGCACCAACACATCGAGCCAAAGGCAAAGAGAAATTACCTAAACCACAGAACAAATCGAGCACACGCTCTCCTTGTTGTAATTCTAGCAAGTCACATGCCAATTTCACCATTTGTGGGTTGATGGTTGAGTTGACTTGAGTAAAGTCCTGAGGATTAAAACCAAATTCCACATCAAAATCAGTTAAACGATAATGTAAACGCATCGCTGCATGTTCATCATCGACACGCTTTAAACTTTCTGGGCCCTCAGCCTGTAAATACAACTGCCACCCTTTGTCTAACGCAAATTGTTTTAATCGGTTGACATCCTCTGGGTTTAATTTTTCAGTATGTCGTACCGTAAGGGCAATATCACTATCCCCCATCGCTAATTCTATATGACCAATCGCGGCTTTGACTGTTAGACTTTGGAGTAACTGCTTCAGTCGTGTGATCGAACCAAACGCTTGATCCAACACCAAACAGCGGTCAATTGAAGTCAGTTTATTGGTTTGGCGCTCGCGAAAACCGACCACCAACTTATCTTTATTGGGAATATAGCGCACCCCAATGCGTGCTTTACGGCGGTAGTCTTCACGTAAAGAGCGCAAAGGTGGCAACCATTCTTCAGGTTGAATACCTGCAAAATGCTGCAAATGCGATTGCAGTACATTTTGCTTTAAACGAATTTGCTCATCGGGATGAATGTGCTGCATATTACAGCCACCACAGCTTTTAAAATGCAGACACTTTGGTTCGACACGAAAAGCAGAAGCTTCACTGAGGAGTTGAACAGCATCGGCTTCCTCTAAACGCTTTACCGCGTGGGTAATCTGCGCTTTCACCGTTTCCCCAGGCAGAGCATAGCTAATAAAGACTTTTTTGCCATGCTTTTCTACAGGATGATCAGGATGTGAACCATAGTGTGCTATACCACGCCCTTCATGCGAAAGAGACTCAACCTGAAAGATATAACTCGGCTGTTGAGTGGGACGAGGTTTGGCTCTATGTTTCATGTGTACCTAAATATGGGAAGAAGAAAAATCAGCAGCGGTAAAAGCTGTATGTTGCGAGGTCTCACGCCACACCGTTAAGAAATCTTGATGCTGTGGCTGGGTTTGTAAAAACTGAATGGTTTGGTGAACCAAATGACGATGGTCTTGCGTCAACAACTGCCCTTTGAGCAAGAGCCAACGCAAATACACCAGCCATGTATTCAGCACATCACCTTCACAATAACTAGTGAGTTTAAGCCATTCCTGCGCCCGAACATATTCAGGCACATGATAAGCCCCATCGCCTCGTTTGCCGGGATAACCCAACAAATGTGCAACATCATCCAGTTTTTGGAAATGACGTCCATTAAACATTGCCATCACATCCATAAGGTCGATGTGGCGCTGATGATAACGGTTCTGATAGTTATTATAGCGCTTTTGTGTGTCAATTTCGCCTTGATCGAACAAAGCAGGTGCAGTTAAACCATGATACATGGCACGAAGCATGATCACTGGTAAGTCGAACTGCGCACCATTCCAGCTCACTAAAGTTGGTAAGCGCTTATCAAATATAGATAAAAACTTACTCAGAATTTCTGCTTCAGAGTATTGTTCGCGACTAAAAGAAAAGAGTTTCATCTGGCCTTGATCATCCAACCACAAGCCTGAAATACACACAATTTCATGCAAAGCCAAACGTTGAAAATCCATGCCTGACTCTTGGCGACGCAATTTGGTCAGTGCAGCCTCCAAATCAGCCTCAGGCAAATCCAAACCATATAAATGCGCCCCAGATCTCAAATCAGTCATGGTTTCAATATCAAAGGTGAGCACAGGTAGGCGCATATATCAGACTCTATTTTCGTTTTATTCAGGATCAACCACAGAGAAAAGTCCCGTCGATAAGTAACGGTCACCACGGTCACAAATAATGCATGCAATGATAGCACCAGGGTTTTCTTCAGCAATTTTAATTGATGCCCACACCGCACCACCTGAAGAAGTTCCTGCGCTAATGCCTTCTTTTTGTGCCAATTTACGCATGGTTTTTTCTGCTTCAATTTGCGGAATATCAATAATCTGATCAATCCGACTGCGGTCAAAAATCGTCGGCAAATATTCTTCAGGCCAACGGCGAATCCCCGCAATACTTGAACCATCCGATGGCTGTAAGCCAATAATTTGAATCTCAGGGTTCATCTCTTTGAGGTATTTCGATACGCCCATAATGGTACCTGTCGTGCCCATTGAACTGACAAAGTGAGTAATTTTCCCACCTGTTTGCTGCCAGATTTCAGGCCCTGTCGTTAAATAATGCGCTTCAACATTGTCAGGATTACCAAACTGGTTGAGTACAAGCCCTTTGCCTTCCTCTTGCATTTGCAACGCTAAATCACGTGCACCTTCCATGCCCTGCTCTTTCGTCACTTCAATCAGCTCAGCGCCATAAGCACGCATTGCATCTTTACGCTCTTGGCTCATGTTATTTGGCATGATCAGTTTCATTTGATAGCCACGCATCGCGGCAACCATCGCCAGTGCAATGCCTGTATTTCCACTGGTCGCTTCAATCAAGGTATCGCCTGGCTGAATTTGCCCACGCTTTTCCGCTTGCATAATCATGTTATATGCGGGACGGTCTTTAACAGAACCTGCAGGGTTGTTGCCTTCTAACTTTGCCAATACTGTTGCTTGAGTATGACGAGCCAAACGCTGTAAACGCACTAGTGGAGTTTTTCCAACATAGTGATCTAACAAAAATTCGTCTGCTTGAAAATCAGTGGATGTAGTACTCATTGTTTGCACCTTGATCGAGGTGCGCCTATTGTATGGAAAAATGCCTGCCCCTGCACCCATTTAGCGTGCTTTTTCGTGAAAGTGATTAAAGCACCGTCGATTTTTTATAAAGCATGCTACACTTCAAAGCATAGGGAATAAATCGCTTGCATCATGTCAAATATCAATAAAAAGTTATTTAATCGTCTGCACTTAAATCATGCTTATGGACAGCTCATTGCCCTTATTTTCGTGCCGATTATGATTTTGGCATGTGTCGGTGCATTGTTGGTGATTACCGAAACTTCAAATGCAGCCAAAGCTCAGCAACGCCAAATGGCGATTGCAATTTTAACGCGCTATCAACTCGATGCCGAAGCAGCCATTAATTTATTGAATGCTTCGCCTTGGCAATATGAAAATGCACGTTATCTCATGCAAAAAATGCTGGATGAAAAGCATCTGATCCGTGCCGCAATTATTGATGACAAAGGCAATAATAAACTCAGCATTGGTTATCAAGATCAGGCGCCATGGCCTGCGCTGAAAAAAGGTACCGATTTTTTTGGCCCCTTGTCTTTTAACGGCAATACGGTCTATGGTCTTCCCATCAACCAATTTGCTGGCTCACCTGCTCAGTTAGTGATTGAAGTTGACAATCAACCCTTACAAATTGCACGTTATCGTGTGTTGATTGTGTTGATTGCGACAGGCTTGTTAACACTCTTATTGCTTTTATTGTGTTTGAATTTTTACTCGCGTCGTTGGATCGCGCCCATGTATGAAATTCGCATGCAGTTACAACGTTTAAATGCCGACACCCTTGATCAACACATGATCATCAACAGTACGGGTGAATTACGTTTATTGCAGCGCGACATTGCCAATGTGGTGAAACGCTTACACTTTAGTTTTTTAGAACTAAAGGAACACACTGAGCAGACAGAAGACGATTTGCGCCGAACTCTTGACACATTAGAAGTGCAAAACATTACCTATCGCCAAGCACGTGACCAAGCCATTTCAGCAAGTCAGTCTAAATCTGTTTTCCTAGCCAACATTAGCCACGAACTGCGCACCCCACTAAATAGTATTGACGGTTTTATCCATTTGCTGTTGCGTCAAGACAACTTGAGCAACGACCAAAACCTATATTTACAAACCATTCGCAAGTCTTCTGCACACTTATTGGCACTGATTAATGATGTATTAGATTTTTCAAAAATTGATGCAGGTAAGCTAGAACTCGATACGGCCACTTTTGACCTTGAAGAAGCCATTTTTGATGTAATGGATATGCTGTCCCCACTCGCAGCACAAAAGCATATCGACATGGCTTTTTATTATGCAGACAATGTGCCGAAGCATGTGGTTGGCGATACCTTACGTTTTAAACAAATTTTGACCAACCTAATTTCCAATGCGATTAAGTTCACCCCTGATGGTGAAATTATTGTGCGCGCAAGACTTGAACAAGATGATATTGGACAGTGTTTATTACATTTTAGTGTACAAGACAGTGGTATTGGTTTGAGTGGTACCGACCGTAAGAAATTATTTGAATCCTTCTCCCAAGGCGATGCATCTGTCACTCGCCAGTTTGGAGGGACAGGATTGGGCTTAGCGATTTCTAAACAACTCGTGCACCTGATGCAAGGCCAAATTGGCTTTGAAGACAACCAAGAACGTGCTCCAACAGAAAAAGGCTCCACTTTCTGGTTTACAGCCATGTTTATGGTCAATGAGGAAGATGAATTCATCGAACATCCTCAATTTAGCAATATTCAAGTCGTATCTTATTTAGCGCATCCTGCAACTGCCAATATTTTACGCCACTATCTAGAAGACTATGATGTCAAACACACTGAATCCAGCTCAATTTTGGATTTGTTTAGCCATCTGAATAAACTGCCTCTAGATGTCGAAAACACCTGGCTGATTGTAGATCATAGCGGAGATACTGAGGCCTTATTGAAAGAAATCCGTCAACGCTATAATGGTAATCTTGCAGTTTACGGCTATCAAATGTCACTTGATCTAAACATGTTGAATGACTACCGCGCACGGCCTTTATACCAACCACTCAGCCGCAGTGCCTTGATTCAACTACTCAGCAATCACCCCTTGTTTGAAGATAACGAAATGGAGTCTTTCAATGGTCAAGGTTTACATATTTTGGCAGTCGATGATCACTTACCTAACCTCATTGTACTTGAAGCATTATTGGGTGAATTGAATGTCACTACCACCAAGGCCTTGAGTGGGCAACAGGCTTTAGAAATTTTACAAGAACACTTTGAACAGGACAGCAAGCCTTTTGATTTGATCTTTATGGATATTCAAATGCCTGTCATGTCAGGTGTAGATACTACACGCGCTATTCGTGCCTTAGAGTCAACTCTAGAAAATAATAAACGCTTACCGATTATCGCACTAACTGCACATGCTTTAGCTGATGAAAAGCAAAAACTCCTGCAAGTCGGTATGGATGACTATGTCACTAAACCAATTCAAATTGATCAAATTATCCAAATTTTGACTCACTGGACTACAGAACGTTTCAACAAAACCTCCGCGGTTGAAAAAGCCATCATGATCGAGGCGCTGGATCCGAAAGTACTGGACTGGCAACAAAGCTTACAATTGGCAGCAAACAAAGAAGATCTTGCTGTTGATCTGCTACGCATGTTGATGGATAGTTTCGACACGGAACTAAATGAAATGAAACAGTTGATAGAAATGGAAGACTTTCCGCAACTTGAACACGTTCTACACCGCTTATACGGGGCAACGCGCTATGTCGGTGTACCGAACTTGCAAGAAGCAACCGGCACATTTGAGCAGTTTGTTTCGACCTTGCGTAAAGAGCGACGTAAAGCCGATGAACAGTTCATTCAAGAAACCATAAAACGTTTTAATGAACTCAAAGTTGTCATTGAGCAAGTGCAACATGCTGCACAACAAATTTTAATCAAACATAATTCTTAAAAACGGTCGAAACACGACTAAAGTCAGTACTGTCTATCTTTTGATATGACTGCACTGTCATGTATCCTAACAAGGTGCATGTTATGCTCCATGCAAGCAAAAAATAAGAGTTTTCATCATGGCTTTACTTCGCATTGAAAAAAATAATGGCATCGCGACTGTTTCACTCAACCGACCAGACAAGCGTAATGCCATGAGCTTCGCTTTATTGCGCGAACTGGTGCAAACCGCTGAAAAAATCAAAAAAGATCGGAGCATTCGCTGTGTGATTCTGACTGGTGAAGCCCAAGTATTTAGTGCTGGTATTGACCTTGCTGATTTAAACAATCCCAAAAATCGCGCCTATGCCGCATGGGAACTGATTAAACCTGGGCAAAGTCTATTTCAAAAAGCGTTTCTTATTTGGCAAGAACTGCCTGTTCCTGTGATCGCAGCAATTGAAGGATTTTGTTTTGGTGCAGGCATGCAATTGGCTTTGGCTGCTGACATTCGTGTCGCTCACCCTGCAACTAAAATGTCGATTATGGAAAGTCGTTGGGGACTTGTGCCAGATATGGGGCTTACTCGCTCTTTAAAAGGCTTAGTGGGACTTGATCTTGCGAAAGAACTCACGCTTACAGCCCGTATTTTTGATGCTCAATATGCCAAAGAAGTCGGTTTAGTCACACACTTAGATGAATCCCCTCTTGCAAAAGCACAGTCTATTGCAGAAGAAATGCTACAGCGTTCACCTGATGCGCTCATGGCCTCTAAATACGTACTTGATGCCATGCAACATGAACCAAAAAAATCTTTGCGCATGGAAAAAATTTGGCAACTCAAATTACTGTTAGGTAAAAACAGCCAAATCGCGCGCAAAAAAGACAAACAACCCGATGTCCAATTTGTACCACGCCAGTACAAATAACAGCATTTAACCGCATTCAGTTTAGAAGAGAGTCCCATGAGTTTCGATCGACACACTAAAATTGCATTTCTTGGTATGGGGCTCATGGGAAGCCGAATGGCGACCCGATTAATTCAAGCAGGTTTCGAAGTCGCGGTCTGGAACCGCACTCCAAATGCCAAGGATGCACTCATTGATTTGGGAGCAACAGACTTAGCCCTGCAAGACATAGCCCTCTATCCCGTTATCCTCACCTGTTTAGCTGACGACAAAGCGGTTGAAAATGTTTATGAACAAATAGAGCCGTTTTTAACAGCCAATCAAGTACTTGTCGACTTTTCCAGTCTTTCGGTTGAGCAAACGATTAAACTTGCTGCACGTGCTGAGCACAAACAGGTGCAATGGATTGATTCGCCTGTGTCTGGAGGAACTGTAGGTGCAGAGCAAGGAACGTTGGTGATTTTTGCTGGCGGTGATGTTCAAACCATTCAGGACTTGTCTTTAATTTATAATATTCTGTCGCAGCGCGTTACTTGCATGGGCGCTACAGGCACAGGACAAGCCACTAAAATTTGCAATCAACTGATTGTGGCTGCCAATAGCACCTTGATTGCTGAAGCGGTGGCTTTAGCTGCTAAAGCTGGCGTAGATACTCGTCTACTTGCACCAGCACTCGCAGGTGGTTTTGCAGATTCTAAACCCTTTCAAATTTTAAGCCCACGTATGGCCACACACCAATTTGAACCCGTACAATGGAAAGTACAAACCCTCTCTAAAGATTTAAACAATGCTGTGCAACTCGCAACCCACCATCAACTCGATATCCCCGTTGCAGCACGAGCACTTCAGCAATTGCAAGCACATCAACAACAAGGCTATGCTGAAGCTGACCTTGCCTCGGTCATATTACAAGTAGAACAGAAAGCCAAATAACAAAAGGAGAAAATCATGACCAAACTTGCTGTAAATTTATCCATGATTTTTACCGAAGTACCGCTGCTTGAGCGTTTTGCTTTAGCTCAAGCCGCAGGCTTTAAACATGTTGAGATCCAATTTCCCTATGAACTGAGCATTGAACAAGTTCAAACTCAGCTAACACTACATGACTTAAGCCTCTGCTTGATTAATGTTCCTGCAGGCGACCTCATGACAGGTGGTAATGGTCTAGCAGGTGTCCCTGGCAAAGAACTGGAGTTTCATCGGGCCCTACAGTTGGCTGTGCAATATGCCAGCGCACTCAAAGTACCAAGCGTGAATATCCTTGCAGGCAAACAGCCATTGGACGCTGACCTCCTGCCTTGTTTAAACACCTTGGCTAAAAACTTAAAGTTAGCCTGCCACATGTTCACCGAACATCAAATTCAACCTGTCTTTGAAATGATCAACGGCACCGATATGCCACGCTTTTTAGTACAAAATATTGCCCAAGCACAAGAAATGTTAGAAGCCGTAAAACACCCTGCACTTAAAATGCAATACGACTGCTATCACATGGCAATGATGGGTGAGGATGTCCTTCAAGGCTTACAAGAAAATATTCAAGATATTGGACATATCCAGTTTGCCGACTGTCCGGGCCGGCACGAGCCAGACACTGCACAAATAATGTATGCAAATATTTTTGAATGGTTACAACACAGCAACTATGATGGTTTTCTTGCGGCTGAATATCGACCAAAAACTGTTTCAACTCAGTCCTTTGCATGGAAGGCAAAATACTTTGCCACGCATCCTCAAAGCTAAGCCTTGTCAGATTTGAATTTTTCGGCCAAAAACTCTATACTATAAGGTGAGTTATTGTCCGGAAAAATTCCCTTTATGAATTTAGAACCATCGCCCAGCGCTTCTAATTCTCACGATCTCGCAATGAATACACAAGCTGCCGACGTACAAGCTTGCTTAAAAGTTGTACACGAAGCCCTTGAAGATGTAAAAGCAAAAGATATTTTAGCGCTTGATGTCAGCTCAATCAGTAATGTTGCTGATGCAATTGTAATTGCAAGTGGTACATCTACGCGTCACATTAAAGCACTTGCAGATAACGTTGCTGAAGAAGCACGTAAAGCAGGCTTCCGCCCTCTCGGTGTCGAAGGCGAACGTGATGCTGAATGGATCTTGATTGATCTTGGCTTTGTTGTTGTGCATGTGATGTTGCCAACAGCACGTCGTTTCTACGACCTCGAAAGCCTATGGCGTGCAGCCCCAGAAGAAACTGTAGCCTAATCAAAAAAAGCGACCTAAAGGTCGCTTTTTTATACGCTATATTTTCTAAATGAGCCAATGCAAATCCACTGACGGATACTGTGTTTTAACCTGTCTCTTGATACTGGCATAAACCTGATCAGCTTTTGCAGGGCCGTAAAATTCACAGTACTTTTCATAGCAGGCTGTCAACATCTGAGCATACTGAGCCATCAGTAAAGTATTTAGAAGCATCCGATCATCCAACCTTTGGCTTGCAGACATCAAAATAGATAATGCTTCCAACTCCACCTTTACTTCACTTTCAAAATCCTGCATATCAACATCTTTTACCGACTGACAAATACCTTGCATAAAAAAGATGAAAGCATCCAATAATTGCTCTTGCGTCTGTTCTGCTCGGAGCTCTTGGGCTGTAGGCTTGAGTAATACTTGTTTTTCAACTTGTGCCATCTCTGCTAAGACATTTCTAAGCATATCTTTGCGGTGATAACGCAATTCTTCAGTAGTGCAAATTTCACTCAAAAAACGATTTAAAACAAAGGATGGTTGGTCACCATATTTGGCTTCCCAGTGATTCAACACTTGCTCCAAAAGTGTCCCCGGTAAGTATTGACTGAGGCCTCGTTCAATCGCTTGACGTTTTTGCAAAATACTTAATGTTTCAGTCGACATGAGCTATCCTCTTCATTTAATGACGTTTAGTCATATCATCTGTTTCAAAAGTCACATCATGCTGAAACTCTGGATAGGACAGTTCGGCATGTTCGGTATAGTCTAAACCACGTTGTTCATGTTGTTTACTTACACGTAGACCACCCAATACTTTATCCAAGACTTTGAACACAATAAAAGCCACACCAAATCCCCAAATAAATGCAGCCATAATACCTAAAATTTGTACTGCAATTATTTCTGAATTAAACATTCGCCCTTCAAAAAATAGCCCTGCTGCCAACGTCCCCCACGCACCACAAAAGCCATGCACAGTCACGGCATCAACCACATCATCCAAACGAAGTTTTTCCATCAATACAGGTAAAATACTGACCAGAATTCCAGCAAAGGCTCCACTCATCACTGCAAAAAGTGGGCTCATGGTTGCACAGCCTGCGGTGATTGCAACCAACCCACCTAAAGACGCATTAATCGTGCCTCGCATTAAAATCGCTTTACCTCGAATCAGGGTATAGACCATGTAGACAACGGCCGAAGCACACGCCGCTAAATGCGTGTTTAGGGCTATACGTCCAATACTCACTTCAGCTTTAACGGTAGAAGCAGCATTAAAACCAAACCATGCTAACCATAAAATAAAACCACCTAGTGCCACCAGCGGTAAATTATGTCCAGCCAAATAGTGAACTTGCCCATTGCGACCAAAACGTCCGAGTCGTGGCCCAAGCACAATAATACCCGCCAGAGCCACCCATCCACCAATCGAGTGCACAACAGTTGAACCTGCAAAGTCGATAAACCCTAGAGCCTTCAACCAGCCCTCGCCGTCAAACAAACTTCCCCAAGCCCATGCCCCAAAGATCGGATAAATCAAACCGCTCACTACGGCCGCACTGACAATATAGGCTACAAAGTGAATACGCTCTGCCATTGCGCCACTGGCAATAGTGGTGGCCGTTGCAGCAAACATCATTTGGAAGAACAATAAATTCCAATGCCATCCATCCATTTCATTGGGTGCAAAATAAGAAGTTCCGATCCAGCCAGTTTGGTTTACCCCAAACATTAAGCCAAAGCCAATCAACCAAAACACCAAGCCCCCCAAACATGCATCCATATAGTTTTTCATGAGTACATTAATCGTGTTTTTAGAACGAACTGAACCACTTTCAATCAGTGCAAAACCCGCTTGCATAAAAAACACCAAGATACCACCTAGCACCACCCAAACACTGTCTAAAGATAGGCGAATTTCTTGTATATTGGCTGCACTCACCACAGGTTCAACTGCCCAGGTTGAGCTAGAACACAGTAAATATAGCCCTGCTAAAATTTGAAGTTTTTTCATCATTATCCCCCAAAGAATCGAAATAAAAATTGCAACAAATATGCCAATTTCTAGGGATATACTTAATTTTCTATATATATTTCAAAACATTTATTTGATCAAAAGTTCCAGTAACTCAACCTTTTTCAACCTTATTTTCACATAAACAATCTTTCTAAAATTTAAAACCCATTTCTCTTCTTGCATAGAAAACACATACATTCTGCCTTACATCACGCGTACTCGAGCTAATGTCATTCAAATATTAAAACGATGTTGCTTTGAGACCCTTTTCAGAAAGACGCCAAACCTCTCACATAAAAAAAGTGACCCGAAAGAGTCACTTTTATAAAACAACGAACCCATTCAATTTTTTATTGCGCGTCAGCCCCCCCGCCTAAGACCTTATATAAGGTGACACGATTGGTGGCTTCCTCTAGAACCAACGTAACAAGTTCTTGCTGTGCACTATAATATGTTCGCTGCGCAGTCAGGGCCGTCAAATAGCTATCCAAACCTTCTTTGTACCGGGCAGTAGATAAACGATAACTACGTTCCGAGGAACGGACTAGGTCTTTTTGTGCATCAAGTTGCGCTTCAATATTCTGACGCACAGCCAAAGCATCTGCTACATCAGAAAAAGCAGTTTGAATGGCTTTCTCATATTGTGCAATATAGATATTTTTCTGAATTTTGGCTGAATCTAAAGAAGCTTTAAGCTCCCCTCCTTGGAAAATAGGCACAGAGATCGTTGGTATAAATGACCATGTACCAGTTCCAGCACTAAACAACTTTTCTAAATCGCTACTGCTTCGCCCAGCCGTGGTGGTTAATGAAATGGTTGGGAAGAAAGCTGCTCTTGCGGCTCCGATGTCAGCATTTGCTCCCTTTAAGAGATGCTCTACATATAAAACATCGGGGTGGTTTTGCAGCATGCTCGAAGATAAGTTTGCAGCAATTGGAGCCAGACGTATGGATTGCAAATCTATATCATTTGAGGGAAGAAACTCAGCTGGTACAGCAGTGCCTACGATTAAGTTCAATGCATTCTGCGCTTGAGCCAAAGCCTTTTTGTAACTGGCAATATCAGCCTTGGCACTATCGACACTGGTTTTAATTTCCTCATAGTCTAGGGCAGAAGATATACCTTCTTTATATTTGGCATAAGTGAGTTTGAGTGTTTTTTCCTGACTGGCCAGCGTGCTTTCTGCAATGCGCAATTGTTGCTGATAAGCTGCGATCGTCAACCAATCACTGGCAACCTCTGCAACCAAGCTCATACGCGAACTGCGTTGTGTTTCAGCGGTTGCAAAATAGCTTTCTAAAGACTCAGTATTCAGACTTCGAATACGACCAAACAAATCAAGCTCCCAACTGGTAAATCCTACAGAAAACTCACTAGAGCGACTGATTTGGCTTTGCCCCGATGAGGATTGTGCTTTAGATGCAGATTGAGATACAGATGCACTTACACTTGGATATAAGTCTGCTTTCTGAATGCGATATTGTGCTCTAGCTTTATCAATATTCAACATCGCCATACGCAAGTCACGATTATTATCTAAAGACATCGCAATGACTTTTTGTAAGCGAGTATCAAGAAAAATAGTGCGCCACTGTATATCTGCAACTGGTTGAGAAGAGCTCCCCCCCACAGCCTGATTATTAAATGACGTTGCGACAGGCGATGTTGGTTGACTATATTCTGGATTGAGATTCATGCACCCCGTCATTCCCAGAAAACACAGCCCCACTGCGCCATATTTATAGTTCAACAACATTATGAATGCTCCTGTGGTAATTCAGCTGTTTTCTTTTTGGAAAAAATGCTACGGATAAGAACATAGAATAAAGGGACAAAGAAAATACCAAGTGCCGTAGACAATAGTGTTCCACCAAAAACACCTGTTCCTAGAGAGTGGCGTCCGCCTGAACCTGCTCCCGTACTAATCACCAAAGGCAATACCCCGAGTAAGAACGCAAATGATGTCATTAGAATTGGACGCAGACGCATTTTGGTTGCATGTAAGGTTGCAGCTATTAAGGTTTCACCTTTTTCTTCTAACTCTTTAGCAAATTCCACGATCAAAATCGCATTTTTCGAAGCCAGACCGATGGTTGTCAGCAAGCCAACTTGAAAATAAATGTCATTAGATAAGCCTCGTAACGTTGTAAATAATAAAGCGCCCAACACACCAATCGGCACGACAAGTAAAACAGAAAAAGGAATCGACCAACTTTCGTATAAAGCCGCTAAACACAAGAATACAAACAGGATTGAAATAGCATATAGCAGGGGTGCCATATTGCCCGACTGCTGTTCTTGATAAGACAAGCCAGACCATGCATAACCAAAACCATTTGGCAATTGTTTGACTAAGTTTTGCATTTCTGCCATCGCCGTTCCAGAACTCACTCCTTCTGCGGCTTGCCCTGAAATTTCCATTGCGGAAGAACCATTAAAACGAGCTAAAGAAGACGGCGCAAAGTTCCATTTACTTTCAGTGAAAGCAGAAAATGGCACCATATCATTATCATCATTTCGAACGTACCAGCGATTAATATCGCTAGGTAACATACGCGCAGACGCTTCACCTTGCACATAAACCTTTTTAACACGCCCATTATTTACAAAGTCATTGACATAGCTACTGCCCAAAGCAGTTGATAAAACATCATCAATATCACTTTGACTGACTTTTAAAGCACCTGCTTTGGAGTCATTAATTTTCAAGGCAAATGTAGGTGCATCTTCTAAGCTGCCATAGCGAACAGCCGTAAGCTTTTCATTTTGCTGAGCGAGTTTTAGAAGCTGATCACGGGCCGAAACCAATGCATCATGCCCAGCTCCACCCAAATCTGTCAGCTCCATGGTGAAACCTGAGCCTTGTCCCAAACCCGGAATCCCAGAGGGTGCCATGGCAAAAATCTGCGCATCTTTAAACTTAGAAGCCATATCTTTGGTAATACGGTTCCCAACACTTGTAGCATCGGTAGAACGTTCAGACCAATCTTTTAACTTAATGAATCCCATTCCTGAGTTCTGCCCACTACCTCCAGTACTAAAACCAGCAACACTCATCACCGATTCCACTTCAGGTTGCTTTTCTACATAGTCAGCAACTTGATCCATAACACGCACAGTTTGTTGTTGCGTCGCACCTGATGGTAGTTTGATTGACACCATCAACATGCCCTGATCTTCTTCAGGTAAAAATGCTGTTGGAAGTTTCCAAAACAGCCCCGCAATAGAAACAACAATGAGTAAATAAGCCACCAGACCTAGACGTTTATGAGCAAGTATCCATTTCACACCACGGTTATAGCGCTCGGTATTGGTATTAAATGTCTGGTTAAACCACTGAAAAAATCGAGAAAGCACGCCTGTTTTTTTCTCAGTTCCATTTTGATGAATTGGCTTCAACAAGGTTGCACATAATGCGGGGGTAATCGTCATTGCAACAATCACCGAGAGAATCATCGCAGAGGCAATCGTAATAGAGAACTGGCGATAAATGGCTCCTGTAGAACCACTAAAGAATGCCATCGGAATAAATACCGCCGTCAGTACTAAAGCAATACCAATAAGCGCACCTGTAATTTGCCCCATTGATTTTTCAGCAGCAGCCTTAGGTGATAGTCCCTCCTCTTGCATGATCCGTTCAACGTTTTCCACCACAACAATCGCGTCGTCCACCAAAAGACCAATCGCCAACACCATGGCAAACATTGATAAGGTATTAATGGAATAACCCAAAATAGACAACACGCCAAAGGTCCCCATGAGCACAACAGGAACGGCAACTGCAGGAATTAAAGTAATACGCCAGTTTTGCAAAAACAGATACATAATAATGATGACCAGCGCAATTGCTTCAAATAAGGTCTTCACTACTTCTTCTATCGAAATTTTGACAAAGGGTGCTGTGCTATAGGCAACCTTATAGTTCACACCCGTAGGAAAGAACGCTTTGAGCTCTTGTAATTTTGCTTCTACCGCATTTGAAACATCTAAAGCATTTGCACCAGCTGCAAGCTCAATCCCCATGCCTGCTGCATTCTTACCATTGAACTTACTCAAGGCCGCGTAGTCCTCACTGCCGAGTTCAACATTTGCCACATCAGACAGCCGAACCTCCGCTCCACTTTCATCTGACTTTAAAATAATATTTTTAAACTGATCCACTGTTTTTAAGCGACTACGTGCCGTTACCGTGGCACTCAGTTCCTGCCCATTTACAGCAGGTAAAGCGCCAAGAGAACCTGCCGCAACATCGCTGTTTTGTGCTTGAATAGCCGTTACAATATCACTGGGTACTAAAGAATAGGTTTTGAGTTTTTCTGGATTTAGCCAGATTCGCATGGAATACTGCGAACCCATCACTTGAACATTACCAACACCACTGACTCGACTCACTTGGTCTTTTACACTAGACACCATGTAATCTGCCAAGTCCGTACCATTCATACTGCCATCTTCTGAGATAAAACTCAGCACCATAAAGATACTACCTGAAGACTTGGTCACCGTCAGACCATTGTCCTGCACGGATTCTGGCAAAGAGGATTCCGCTTGCTTCAACTTATTCTGGACTTGAACTTGTGCCGTATCTGGGTCTGTCCCTGAAGCAAACGTTAAGGTTACCGAAGAGCTCCCCGAGGATGAACTACTTGATGACATATACAGTAAATTATCCAACCCCGTCATACTTTGCTCAATCACTTGCGTCACTGAGTTTTCTGTCGTTTCAGCTGAAGCACCTGTATAAGTTGCGCTGATACTGACTGTTGGAGGAGCAATGTCAGGATATTGCTCAATAGGTAAAGTATATATAGAAAGTGCACCCGCCAAGGTGATCACAATTGCAATGACCCATGCAAAAATAGGTCTGTTAATAAAGAAACGAGCCATTGTTCATCCTATTTTTGATCTGAGGTCACTGAATTACTTGCAGTTGCTTGCTGTACCACTTTCACGGTATTCCCCGAAGAAACAGTACTCACACCTTCAACAATCAACTTCTCCCCAGCTTTTAGACCAGAGGTCACCACCCACTGGTTGCCTTGTGCATCCGAGGTTTCGACGGTACGTTCAACCACCTTATTGTCTGCACCGACCAACTTCACAACAGGATCTCCCTTATGATTTCGGGTCACTGCCTTTTGTGGAATCAGAATAGCCTGATGATTAACTGCTAATGGTAGCTCTGCCTTGACATAAGCACCTGGAAGCAATAGATATTTAGGATTTGGAACAATAGCTCTTAAATTTACCGTACCCGTTCCAGTATCAACGGACGTTCCAATAAATTCGAGCGTTCCCGTATGTTCATAAGTCGAACCATCTTCCATAATAATACTGACAGGCACCTTACCATTAGGGGCATTCAATGTTCCCTTATCAATTTGCTTTCTCAGATTAAGTAACTCAGTGCTCGATAGCGTGATATCAACATAAATTGGGTTTAATTGTTGGATCGTTGTCAATGCGGTCGTTTGCTCAGCCGTCACCAGTGCACCAGGAGTATATGTAGACGTGGCAATCCGTCCTGAGATCGGGGCACGTATTGAGGTATAGCCCAAATTAATTTTGGCTGTATTTAACGCCGCTTTTGCAGAAATAACGGCTGCTTCTTGTTCTTTTAAAGTTGCTTGAGCATCAAGGGCATCTTGCTGACTAACCGCCTCAATTGCGAGAAGGTTTTTATAACGTTGCGCTTTGGGCTTTGCGGCAAGCAAACTCGCCTCAGCTTCAACTAAATCACCACGCGCACTTTCATGTGCTGCTTGATACAGTTTAGAATCGAGCTGATACAACACCTGACCAGCTTGTACATAATCTCCTTCCTTAAAAAGCCGCTTTTCAATAATACCACTCACTTGAGGCCTGACATCTGAGGTCAAATAAGCCGTTGTCCGACCAGCCAAGGTTTGTTTCATGTCCATAGACTGAGGTTGGATCGTCATCACCTCTACTTCAGTTACAGACTTTTGTGGAGCGACCTGCTCTTGATCACAAGCAGATAAGGTAAGACCAAGACAGCATAAAATCATTCCTGTCAGAAAAGCCTTTTTGAATACTACCGATTTTTTCATTGCACACGCACACCTAGATTTGAAAAAAGACTGAACCCACCACATTAAATTTAAGAAATAAAATATTGTATTTATTGAATATTATTTTCTTTCTCTTTCACTTCACCAAATAAGGAATCCATTGCTGTTAACATCGTTTCATAAATACGCTGTAAAATAGCCTGATCAACATCTTGCGAATACCCTTTCGCCGTTCTCAAAATGACGCCCTCCGTTAACGTGGCAACCACCTCAGCAATTGCTCTTATTTCTTGTGGAGACGCGGTTTTGTAATATTCTTTTAAAATATACAAACCTTGCTCCTGCATTTTTTTTTCTGATTTTTCAATAGTTTCGATTATTTTATTATTGCCACTAATATTGAGAACTTCATATAACAAAGATAATTCTTCAGAACTCATATTATTAGGATGCCCACTGGCAAGCTCCTGAGCCTTTATATGTACATCGTGTCGGTGAAAGCCAGGAGTGCAAATGCGCTTGTCCGTAATACTCAAAATCATATTTTCTATGATTTCATCTTTATCTTGAAAACAGCGATAAATTTGTCCGGGACCTAATCCACTGGCCTTTGCAATGTCTGCAATTGAAAGTTGATCTAAACCATGTGCTACAGTTAACTCTATAGCTTTATCAATAATAAGTTGTTTTCTTTTGTTCTGTTTTTCCGTGCGAGATAACGGGTGCAAGTCCATAATAGGGTTTAGCCAAATTGAGAATAACAATTCTCAATTTAAACACCTAAATACAAATCAGCATGCTGATTTCTTATACAAAATGTGTCTTTGTGAGGTTTTTTTGTAACTAAAGAGCTTTGGCCCTAAAACAAAAAAACCACCCGAAGGTGGTCTTTATACAATCCAGGAGGAGGATTAGTGTCCACCACCATTAATTGCTTTGGTCATATCTTCAACCACTTTTTTCGCATCACCAAAGATCATCATGGTTTTTTCATTGTAGAACAAGTCATTGTCTAAGCCCGCATAACCTGTTGCCATAGAACGTTTGATCACCATGATGGTACGTGCTTTATGTGCTTCAAGAATTGGCATGCCGTAGATTGGAGATGTCGGATCATCTTTCGCCGCAGGGTTAACCACGTCGTTTGCACCAATTACCAGTACTACATCTGTTGCAGGGAAATCTGAGTTGATCTCATCCATTTCTAAGATGTCTTCATACGCAACATCTGCTTCTGCTAACAATACGTTCATGTGACCCGGCATACGACCAGCCACTGGGTGAATCGCGAAGCGAACTTTTACGCCCTGCTCTTTTAAGATTTCACACAATTCTTTAACTGCATTTTGTGCACGACCTTGCGCCATACCATAACCCGGCACGATCACAACGCTGTCTGCATTTGACATCAAGAAGCCTGCGTCATCTGCTGAACCAGAACGGTGATTACGCTGTGCTTGTTCACCTTTGTTCGCAGAAGCCACTGCTGCACCGCCCATCGCACCACCAAACAAAACGTTGATGATCGAACGGTTCATCGCTTTACACATGATGTAAGACAGAATCGCACCAGAAGAACCCACCAGTGAACCTGCAACGATCAACATATTGTTTTCAAGCGTGAAACCAATACCTGCTGCTGCCCAACCAGAGAATGAGTTCAACAGTGATACCACCACTGGCATATCACCACCACCAACAGGCGCAATCCACACCCAACCGAATGCAAGTGCAAGTGCAGTCATTGCCCAAAATGCAGTCATGTTACCCGTGGTGAAGAAATACACACCACATGCCAACATTGCAAGGAAAATCAGCGCTTGTACAGGTTTAACCCATGCACCAGAAATGGTTTTTGCCCATTTTTTCGCAGCCAATTTACCATAAGCAAATACAGACGCTGTAAAGGTAATCGCACCAACGAAACAACCCACGAACAATTCAAACAAATGAACCTTGCTCATGTGGGCATGTTGTACACCCGCAGCAGTTAATGCAGCTTCATTTTGTGCAAATAAAGCAGTGAGTTGGTTATTGTGTAGAATTGCAGCAATCGCAATCAATACCGCAGCCAAGCCCACCAAAGAGTGCATCAATGCAACCGTTTCAGGCATTTGTGTCATAGGTACAGTACGTGCACGGGCAATACCCACAAGTGCACCCAGTACCATTGCCCCGCCAATCATCCAAATCACTGGATGATCTGCCACAAAGAAAGTAGTGATCACCGCAATCGCCATTGCGATCATGCCGTAACGGTTACCTTGAATGGCAGTTTTAGGACCTGACAAACCACGTAAAGTTAGGATAAAGAGGACAGCACCAATCAGGTAGAACCAATCCGCATAGTCTCGAATGAATTCCATATATTAGCCCTCTTTTTTCTTTTGCTTTGGCTTGAACATTTCAAGCATACGCGCTGTTACTGCAAAGCCACCAAAAATGTTGATACTTGCTAAGAACACCGCAATCGCACCTAAGATGCTCACCACGTTAACGCTTTGGAATGCGACATTGGCATCAACTCCAATCGCAGGTAAACCTACAGTTTGGATCATCGCCCCCACAATAATGATGGATGACAAAGCATTGGTTACTGCCATAAGTGGTGTATGTAATGCTGGCGTTACGCCCCACACCACGTAGTACCCTACAAAGATGGCAAGGACGAAAATTGTAATTGTTTCAACCATGATCTATCTCCTTAACCACGCTTGAGCAGTACTTGACCGCCATGAGTTACTAGAAGGGCTTTTTGAATTTCTTCTTCAGGGTTGAGTGCAAAGTTTTTCTCAGCATCAAACAAGGTGTCAAGGAAATTCAATACATTACGTGCATACAAAGCAGACGCTTCTGTTGCAACTGTAGATGGAATATTTGGAATACCTAAAATGGTCACACCATTATCAGTGACAACATTTTCACCATTCTTCGAACCTTCAACGTTACCACCCGTTTCAACCGCCATATCAAGGATGATTGAACCTGGTTTCATTTTGGCAACAGTTTCTGCTTTGATTAAGCGTGGTGCGTCACGACCTGGTAATAGTGCAGTAGTAATCACGATGTCGGCATTCGACACAGCTTTATCTACAATGATGGCTTGATCACGGATATAGTCTTCACCCGGCATCCAACCATAACCATTTTTCGCAGCATCGGCTGCTTTTTGTTGTTCTTCTGCTGACATCGGTACGTCTAACCATTTGCCACCTAAAGACTCAACTTGGTCCTTCGCTGTTGGACGTAAGTCCGTTGCTTCAACCACAGCACCCAAACGTTTTGCAGTTGCAATCGCTTGTAATCCTGCAACGCCGACTCCCATGATCACCACACGTGCAGGTTTTACTGTACCTGCAGCCGTCATCAACATAGGGAACATACGTTGGTATTCAGCAGCAGCCAAAAGCACTGACTTATAACCCGCCAAGTTCGCTTGTGAGGACAACACGTCCATGTTCTGAGCACGAGACAAAGTACGTGGCAATAGCTCTAAAGCAAATGCAGACACGTTTTGCGATGCAAATTGATCAAGTTCAGTGTTGCGGTGCGGATCAAACATGGCAATAACCGATGTATTTGGCGCAAGCTTTTGAATCTCAGCACCCTGAGGGGCACGTACTTTCAAAACGATTTGGCTACCGGTATAGGCATCATCTGTAAGCGTGGCACCAACTTGTTCATAGGCACTGTCAATATAAGCAGCTTTTACACCTGCTCTACGTTCAATGACTACACTGTGACCAGCATTGATCAATTTTTTTACCGTTTCTGGCGTTGCGGCTACACGATTTTCACCAACAACCGTTTCGGCTGGAATTCCGATCTGCATGAGCGTCCCTCAAGCTAATTTTTCTTAAAGTAAACATCACGAGTTAGGCGATGTTTCCCCCAGGATGTTCTTATGAATTTTTGGATTCTAATGAAACTTTTTTAAAATACCACCCACTATTTATTTAATAAATACCCACATACTGAACTCGTGATTCATAAAAAATATTGTGTGATATATCGTTTATTTGCTGAAAATGACATTCAAAATTGATTTATTTCTATTCAGCACTTTCCCCTCATCGCCATTTAGCATAAAAATCGCACTTTTTTTGTACAAGACTGAGTGCTTTAATTCTTCCCTATTGATCTTTTTGACCAATTCACAAATTTAAAGCATCACATCCACATAAAACCAAACCTATCATTCATAGACCTTTTCCACATCTTGTCATGCAAACTTTGCAGACATTGACCCAAGTGACAGTTTCACGGCAATGACTCTGGCTTCAAATTGAATAACATCTATGTTGAATAGATCAAAAATACCCGCACTCCAATTTCAGTCAGATGAAAAAGTGTATTTGAAAATGATTCTGTAAAAACCCTAAACAAAATTTGTCCTGTTCAATCTGATTTCAAGCTAGAGTTGGCTAACAAAAAACTTTTTTCAATATTTTATGGAGTGATAGTAAAGCCAATTGTGAGTCTGTACTTAAACCTAAATGCACCATAATCGACCACAAAAGCATCTACAAGGTCAATATTTCAACAATTTGATTTGGCTGTTTGCTGATGATTCTGATGAAGAATGATGGAATGCAACAATTACTCACAATTTTTCCCCATCAATTCAGAATTTTTTTCATTTTTCTCGGTGTTTTTTGACAGAAAATTAGAAATATCACTTTTTTTTGATTATATCTCAGTAAAGCATATCAAAAGAACATAAGAATGCGAGGTTATTACTCAGCCCTATAGCGATCCACTCGTACTTTATTTTCTGCACCATTTTTATGCTTTTAACCTCGCTTCGTATACAATTTCCCAAACGCTACATCATGATCATTCAACAGTGATGTTGTCGTTGTTTGCTCCTATCTCCCCCAATCAAAGGCTTACTATGAATACTTCCTTCGACATCAGTCGAGATAAATCACTGCTTTGGCTCATGGCAATTGTGTGTGGTTTATGTGCAGGGGCAAACTATTATTGCCAGCCTTTGATTTCATCAATACAACAAAGCCTTCAAGTTCCAGAAGAACAAGTCGCTTTAACAGTAACGTTTGCACAAGTGTCTTATGCACTAGGTTTGCTATTTATTGTGCCTTTAGGCGATATGCTCAATAAAGCCAAGCTTATTCCACTCCTGATGTTTGGTGCATCTGTAGGGCTTTTTATTTGTGCAATATCGACCAACTTAGCGATGCTCTGGATCGGGACAATTATTACAGGGTTATTCTCTGTCGCAGCTCAAGTGCTGATTCCTTTAGCTGCGATGGCAGTCAAACCTGAACGTACTGGCGAAGTGGTTGGTTTTCTCATGAGTGGATTACTGGTCGGCATCTTACTGTCTACCAGTGTGGCAGGCTTACTTTCTGATCTATGGCACTGGAAGATGATTTACATCCTCAGTGGCATTGCCATGTTTGTTCTAGCTTTCATTATGAAAGGAAAGTTGCCGCAACTACCAAAATTTAAAATCACTTATTTCACAATTTTTAAGTCCATGGGAAGCCTACTGAAACAAGAGCCACGCTTGGTGTTTCGTTCAATGACTGGTGGATTTGCTTTTGCTGCCATGAGTATGCTGTTTTCAACCATTGCCCTGCTGCTAACCTCTAAGCCATTCGAACTCTCCGATGTATGGGTGGGTATAGTGACCCTTGTTGGCGTTTTTGGGGCACTCTCGACCCAGTTCATTGGGAAATGGGCAGATCGTGGTTATACCCTAGTCCTGACTTGGGCAGGCTGCGCCATTTTAGCCTTGAGTTGGGTGTTTTTATATTTGGGTGCCAGTTCATTGCTCAGCTATGTCCTAGGCTATGCACTAATTAACCTTGGTTTAGCCACCACACATAGTTGTAATCAAAATGTGATTTTCCGTTTACGTCCCGATGCAAAGTCTCGGGTGAACTCAATCTATATGACTTTATATTTTATTGGTGGGGCGTGTGGTTCTGCGCTGGGCGTGTATGCATGGCATCATGGTGGCTGGAGCAGCACCTGTCTGGTCGGAATTTCATTGGTCATCTTGGCCAGTGTCTTTGCACTGATTGACACACTATATAGTAGAAAATATGGTATTGCCTAATACCGATAATCAGACAGCTTGCTTTAAAACTGTCTGATTTTTTATTCGTAAATTAGCTGACCTGTGCCACTGGATAATAGGGTTTCCCGTTATCTAGAGCATCTGCATTTTCCAGTAAAATATAAATCAAAGCAGGCAATAACGCGGATAAAACAAGACATGCGTCTTGGAGTTGCTCTCGGTTTAACGCGCTTTTATAGGAGCAACCACCCTGCATGAACTGATCGTTCAACGTGCATAAACGGCTAAATAAGATCAACAAAATATCTTCTGTATGTTTATTCTCTATGGCTTCTGTGACTTTCTTCTTCTCGTGTCCTCGTTGAGCTTTATACGCCTCTAGGCTAATTGCCTGATTTTGATAGTCCCAATAACTTTGCATACTATACGAACTGTTCAATAGGCGATAAATAGGCTGACTCGACCTCTCCAATAAAATTATCTCAAATTTGTGCTCAACATCATGCTGAAGCATTGTCTGTAAGAACTGGCTCAGATGCTGTTGGTTTTGAAGGTGTTCTAATTCTTGGGCATACAAAGCATGAAAAGAAATCCATAGCGTGATGAACTTCAAATCAAGATCATCATCCAATTGTGTGGCTTTTTTAAACCAGCTTAGGCCACGATGAATTCTTAAATTAAAGGCATCAGAATGCACTGCTTTTTTATCCTTAAAGACTTGCTCAAGTACAAACATATTTCCTCCATTTTTTTATTGTTATCTTCTATTTACCATAATCAATTTGAAGTCGAGGCTCAATCAAAAACAAAGATTGATGCGTTCAATAAAAATAGGTTGAAAAAAATGATGCCATATTAATAAAAAAGGCAACTCAGAAAACTGAGCTGCCTTATTCATCCAGAATGCTTTTATTTTTTCGTTGCCTGCATATTTTTAATCAGCTCACTAAAATCTAGTGTTGCTGCTTTTTGTACAGGAGGATAATCCATCAAGGATTTAATATGTGATCCAATCAAAGCCTGCAAAGGTTCAGAAATCCATTGTTTACTTTGGATAATTTCAGAACGGTCTCTTACACTATCAAAGGACTCAAATGGGTCTTGACGGAGATTGTACATGATGGGGAATTTTTGCTTTTGATAACTATCATAATAATTTTCACTGGTTTCAAAGTGAACTTTCCACTGCTTAATTCGAACAGCTCGCAGTGTTGATTCATGATAATAAAGAAAATTATTGCGCTTGCTTTCCTCTGATTTCCCTGTCCAGTAATCTAAATTATTCACCCCATCAATATATTGCTTACGATTATTTTTCATATCTTCGACAACATTTGGATTACCTGCAATCGTTGCCAATGTCGTGAAAAGATCCATGTTGGCTTGAATACCCGTTCTCACCTGCCCTGCAGGAATATGTCCTGGCCAGCGTACCATTGTCGGAACACGTACCCCACCTTCATAGGTCGTCATTTTTTCACCACGAAATGGTGTCGTACCACCATGATTTTTTGCGCTGTGTTCAGGACCATTATCGGTGGTATACACAATAATGGTATTGTCCAACACACCCATTTTCTTCATATCATCCAACAATTGACCGACTTGCATATCGTGCTCAATCATCCCGCTGCCATACAAATCATCTTCTGAGGTTGCTTTTGCAGCCAAATAGCGATGAGACGCACGTAAATGCGTATACATGTGCATGCGACTTGGATTTAGCCAAACAAAAAATGGCTTATCCGATTTTTTACTACGTTTCATGAAGTCAACACTGGCTGTAATAAACTCATCGTCTACCGTTTCCATGCGTTTGCGCGTCAATGCCCCTGTATCTTCACATTTTTGCTTCCCCATTTTTCCAAAACGAGAATCTGTAGTTTCATCATCTGTTGAAGAGGCATAGCAGTGTAAAACACCACGTGTGCCATATTTTTTATGAAATTCTGGATCTTTGGGATAATCAAATTGTTCTGGTTCTTCTTCGGTATTTAAGTGATATAAATTACCAAAGAACTCATCAAAACCATGCACAGTCGGTAAGTGTTCATTACGATCGCCCAAGTGGTTTTTCCCAAACTGACCACTCATATAACCCAAAGGTTTAAGCACTTCTGCCAAGGTTGGGGTCGCAGCTTGAATACCTAGTGGAGAACCTGGACGTCCTACTGTGGTCATGCCTGAACGAATTGGATATTGCCCCGTAATAAATGCTGCACGTCCCGCTGTTGAACTGGGTTGCGCATAATGATCGGTGAACATGATGCCTTCTTTGGCAATTCGATCAATATTGGGCGTGTTATAGCCCATAACGCCATGACTATATGCACTAACATTTGTGAAACCTACGTCATCAGACATAATCACCAAAATATTCGGTGGCTTTGCCATTAGACTCGTTGAAAGTAGTGCTCCACCCAGTACAGCGATTGAACTCGAAATCCTTTTTTTGTGCATATTCTTTTTCCTTTTATAACATTTTGCAAATTTGTCTTTCGCCTGAGCAACATTGACAAAATTCGAGATAAATCCGTTTATTTAAAAGACTATTTTTAGTCTTTATTCGCAGCAAATTTCTTTAGGGTTTAAGCTGTTTCATAATTTCACTTTTGGATAAAAGTGCAGTATGAAAAAAGCGCTTTAAGCCAGAACATAGATAATGTAAACCTGCTTCTCCATCGGGTGTTTTCAAAAAGCGATCTTTGGGACAGTCGCCCCAGCAATATTGTAAATAGGGGCACTGGCGACAGTATTGAGGCAAGCTATTCGACTTCGCATAAGCAAACTTTTTCTGTTCTTCTGAAAAGACTAGATCGCCTTGATGTATCTCTTGAATGTTACCGAGCTTGTATTCGGGATAGACAAAATGGTCACAGGAAAAGAGATCACCGTTATGCTCGATTGCCAGTGATTTCCCGCAAATCTGACCAGAAACACATTTCTGCGCGCCATAGCCAAGCATCATGGACACTATATTTTCAAACTGGTCGACAAATACCCGTCCAAAATCTTTCTTGATCCATTCCCCCCAAACCCGTGAGAGAAAATAACCCCAGTCATCAGCAACAATAGACCAATCAGTGACAACAGCGTCGTTGGTTCCTGGTTGTGCGGCAGAGCTGCCAAGTATGGGTAAATCATCAAGATTCCAATGCCCAGGCGCAGTGCTTTGGAACTGTGCACTTTCCATTCCCGGAATAAACTGGATCATCCGTGGCTGCACCTGATCACGGATAAAACGATATACATCGTTTGGGCGTTTCGCATTGTCTCGATTCACGACACACAGTGCGTTAAATGGAATCTGGTAACGATGAAGTAATTCCACGGCATGCATCACTTTGGCATGCGTAGGTTTGCCACCTTTGTTATAGCGATGTTTGTCATGAAATTCAGCTGGGCCATCAATAGATAAACCAACCAAGAAATTGTGTTGACTCAGAAACTCACACCATGCCTCATCAAGCAAGGTGCCATTGGTTTGTATGTCATTTTCAATACATTGCTTCGGCTTCTTATATTTATTTTGTAGCTCAACCACACGCTGAAAAAATTCTAACCCCATCAGGGTAGGCTCACCACCCTGCCAGCTAAAAACCACTTCATTACCTGTTTGTGCTTCAATATATTGCTTGATATGCAACTCAAGCATCGACTCCGCCATACGTGGGGTTTTAGGTTGACGCAATAAGTCTTGTTTATGCAGATAGAAACAGTAACTACAGTCCAAGTTACATTGGGCACCAGAGGGTTTGAGCATCACATGATAACGATACATTTGCCCTTGAAGCTGTATACTTTTTAAAGATGGAGACTCGGCTTGAGTAGGGATAATGCGCATGCTGATTCTATCCAGATTGTAATCATTGTTTTAATTTATATGAGAACACCCAGCCCCATAGCAAACCATGCTGACTTGGGGCTAAAAGAATAGGTTCTCGATTCGTCCATGTGATTTAAGTTTGATCGTCCACAAGAATGATACGATCTTCATCGCAATTTAAATTTCACTAAGCACAGCACCAACGCCGCCAGCATCCCCTTTGCATCTAAAACAGTTGATCCAATACACAAGGGACAGAACTTTTATAGTAAGCAATAAAATTGAATTGGCATTAACATCCATGAGAGCCATTAAGATTAAAACTTAACGATAAATTTTCCTGTATTTTCACCTTTAAATAGCTTCATTAAACCTTCAGGCAAGGACTCGAAACCTTCAACCGTATAGGTTTTATATTGGATTTTGCCTTCTGCGAGATAACAACCCAACACAGACATAGCCTCGTCTGCAAAAGACGCATAATCCGTTACAATAAAACCTTGTACACGCAGGCTTTTTAAATTGATATCTACCCAACTTGGACCCTTTGCTGGCACCTCATGGTCATAATCAGCCAACACGCCACAGACGATGACACGTGCATACCGATTTAACTGATTAAAAATAATTTCTTGGATTGATCCACCCGTATTTTCATAAAAAACATCCACACCATTTGGCGCGGCAACACGAAGTTGAGCTTCAAAATCCTCCGCTTTATAGTTAAGCGCGGCATCAAAACCCAGCTCTTCAACCAACCATTTACACTTTTCATCAGAGCCAGCAACACCTACGACTCTTAGACCTTCGGCTTTCGCCAATTGCCCGACTAATGAACCGACTGAACCTGCTGCACCTGTCACCACCAAAGTTTCACCCTTTTTAGGTTTTCCAACTTTCATTAAACCTGCATAAGCGGTCAGACCTGTGAAATAAAATAAAGCCAATATGGCCTCTGCTGGTATCGAGGCATCAATCACTTGCATGTCGGCATGACCTAAAACATATTCACTCCATCCAGTGACACCGACGACATGAGTACCGACTGGAAATTGAGCATTCAAGGAATCGACTACCACGCCGACTCCGTAAGAGCGCATGACTTCGCCTATTTGTACTGGGGGTAAATAACTGTCTTCTCTTGGTTGAAGCCAGGTGCGCATAGCAGGATCAAGTGACATATGTGTCTGCTTAACGAGAAACTCACCTTCTTTTAAAGTCGGTTGTGCCAAAGTGACTAGCTCAAAAATATCTGTAGTGATATGTCCTTGCGGATATTTTGATAACGTAAAGGCTTTATAAGTCATGATCTTTCCTACCATCATCCAAATTTGCTTTAACTCACCCTTGTGCAAACATATTTTCTCCATCAATTTAAAATTCAACGGAGCAAAATAAGGACCCGCTTACACAAGGGCATCGTTGGATTCAGAAAGTTATCAAAATTTAAATGCAGAAAAACCACTCTAAAGAATGGTAATTAATCTTTTCTCAAGAAACATGAGCGCTCAACAGTACATTAAACGGCTGTACAGAATAATCATTTACAAGAAAGTAAATAAGTACAGAACAGAACTCAAATTTCACAAAGTATAGGCAGCCCCCCACTAAACGTTGCACTTAGCAAAATGTGCGAATTTTATTTTTATGTTACTATTACATTCTGTTGGAAATTTCTGCGTGAACGTAAAGGCCTCCGCTTTACTCTTTCTTATCTCTCCAAAATTATCTCGAACATTTTTAGAACTCTTCAACGTCATCTGTTGTCGCCAATAAAAAGTTTGGCTTTGGTTTGATGGCTACTCGTTTACAGATAATTTCCTAAACATTTATTTGCATTCCATCTGCTTTAAAGTAACGAAGCCCTTTGTATAAAAAGCAGATAAACACTGATAAAGAGCCTGATTTTTAATGAATACTGACAAAACCATTGAAACCCCTCAATCTCCACGAATCAGTGTTGCGCCGATGATGGATTGGACCACAAAAGACTATCGTTTTTTTGCACGTCTCTTCAATCCGAATGTAATTTTATATACCGAAATGGTGACTACAGGTGCCATTCTATTTGGTGGTGCAAATCGTCATTTAGACTATAACAATGAAGAGCACCCAATTGTTTTACAACTTGGTGGCTCAAATCCTAAAGACTTAGCTACATGTACCAAAATGGCTCAAGACTGGGGCTATGACGAAGTTAACCTCAATGTTGGCTGTCCAAGTGACCGTGTACAAAACAATAAAATTGGTGCATGTCTTATGGCAGAGCCAGACCTCGTCGCAGAATGTATCGCTGAAATGCGCCATGCTGTGGATATTCCCGTGACCGTGAAACACCGTATCGGCATTGATGACATGCATTCTTATGAAGAAATGCTACATTTTGTTGATACCGTTGCCAAAACGGGTTGTGATAATTTCATCGTACACGCACGTATTGCCTTGCTTCAGGGACTTTCTCCGAAAGAAAACCGTGAAGTGCCCCCCCTACGCTATGAAGATGTCTATCGTTTAAAGCAAGAGCGTCCAAATCTATTGATTGAGATTAATGGCGGGGTCAAAACCTTTGCAGAAACGCAAGAGCATCTCAAACATGTGGATGGTGTAATGATCGGACGTGAGGCATATCACAATCCCTACTTTCTGGCTGAACTTGGTCAGTTGTGGAATTTAGAACTTCCAGACCGCTTTGACATTATCAATCAAATGCTGCCGTATATTGCCCAGCGTATGGCTGAGGGTGCTCCGTTATCAATTATCACTCGTCACATTTTAGGTTTATTTCAAAACCTTCCGGGTGCTCGCAAATGGCGCCAGGCCTTAAGTGGTGGTAATGCTAAGACTTTTGCTGATGTTGAAAATGCAATTCTCAACATTAAAGACGCGATGCAACGCACCGAAGATTATTTAAAAGAACAGACTCTAGCTTAGTAATTTAGAATATTAATCTAAAAGAAAAAAGCGAAGCAGATGCTTCGCTTTTTTCTTTTATAGTCTGATACAAGGCTTTACTAAAGAACGTTTTCAATATTGGTCACACACACATTTCATTTTAAATTCATTAGGTGGTTAACCCGTAAATTTACTCAGAGCGCGCCAGTATTTATCTTTGAACAGGCTGACTTCTATTTCAAAGTTGTCTTTATATTTTTCAATCACTTGATCAATGACTTTAGATGGTTTCCTAAACTCTTTACACGCAAAATATATGGTTCTTAAGTGATTACCCGTTTCACGTCCTATATTTAAATAGCCATCCATATCTTTCAACTCTTGCAATAATTCGTCTTCAATCAGATTCAGCAACTCATAATCTGTAGAAACAGGCATGCCATTTGAATGATGACCGTCATAGGAGATTTCTATCAGCAGCATCCACGGATGTGAGGCTTTTTGATCCCATGTTAAAAGTGTACGATTTAAAATCGCCAGTAAAGGTAGACTTTCATTCGTTTCTCCCTCCAAACTGACAAATTCATCGGCATCCGTATTTGAGCGTGTAATTTTGTCTAATCTTGAAATTTCACTGTTTTTTAAAATTAAAATATTTTTGAGCAAGTGAATCGGTAGCAATTCGTTTTCGGCATCTTGCTTAGACTGGACAGAAACATTGTCCAATTTGGTAACCGCATCGTACTCGCCCAAATAGTTGTCGAGGAAAATATACACAGCCTGTAAAAACGCATCGTTTTCAGCTGCATTATATTCATCATGTACCACAACCAGATCAATCTCATCGGGATACTCGGCTTGCTGGTTAAAATAAAAAGACAAAGTCTCCTGACTAAACTCATAACCATGCATATTAATCCCAACACGTTCAATATCACTTTCAGGTTTAAGCGCAGTGAACTTCCACCCTGCAATCTCAGGTGCAGCCACAATCAACTCTTCCACAAAAACAATATTTGGAATGATGCCATCAGGGGTAAGAATTAATTCAGCTGTTTGTGGGGTTAACATGCCCGTCAGAAAAAAGATACCGCTATGGACTTTTTCCAATTCAGGCGTCAGTCGATCAAAGAAATCTCGCTCGATTTCAGTTTTACTGCCTTGATCCACAATGTGGTGAAAATGCTGTTGATGCTGCTGAAACCATTGCCAAAATGCAGTATATACATTTTCATTCGCAGGCATTTTTTGCTTTTGAGAACCCCATAATTTTTTTAAAAAACTCATTTTTCTTTTCTCTTTTTTCTATTGATTTCAATATTTTTTGTGGTCTATGGACTGTATCAATATACCGATTTATACAGTCCAATTAAACCTAAAACAGTCTTATTGTTTCGCTTTCATTCCATCTAATTTTTTCAGCACTTCCGCGACTGCCACCATCGCAAAGCTTGAAGTCACTACCACCGCAGAACCATAGCCACCACAGCGTAGGCCTGCACTTGGACACACATCTGCACTGGAAAATGGATTATCAATCGAATAGACACAGCTAATGCCAAACTTTTCTTTTGGTTTTTTACAAATCCCCATTCCACGCAACTGGGTTCGAAGTTTTGCTAACATTGGATCTTGTTCGGTTTTAGACAGATCAGCCACTCGGATTTTCAATGGGTCGAGCTTGCCCCCCGCTCCCCCTGAAACAATCAATGGGATCTTATTAAAACGACAGTGCAACATCAGGGCTAATTTAGCTTTGACGTCATCAATACAATCTAAAATTAAGTCTGGTCGATGTTCTAAAATTTCTTTGACGTTTTCTGGGGTCAAATAGTCATCAATCACATTCACTTTCATTCTTGGATTGATCTGACGGCAACGCTCCGCCATGACTTCGATTTTTTCTTGTCCAAGTGTCGAACTCAGCGCAGGCAATTGACGGTTAATATTCGAAGCCGCAATCGAATCCATATCAACCAGTGTTAATTCGCCGACGCCTGTACGCGCTAAAGCCTCGACTGCCCACGAACCCACACCACCAATCCCGATCACCATCACATGACTTTTTTCATAATATGAAAAGGCCTCGTCTCCATAAATTTTGGCTACACCAGCAAAACGGCGGTCATATTCATCATGTTGCAGATCAGTCATGCGTACATCTATATCGGTAAAATCGTGTTCATTTTACCTGAATACGACCGTGGATTACATGCAGACTGAGAGATTTCATTACTACAAACAATAAAGCCCTGCTGCTGACAGGGCTTTATTCCATAGAGATTATGCTGCAATTAAATGACGCAGTACATAATGCAAAATACCGCCCGCTTTAAAGTATTCGACCTCGTTCAAAGTATCAATACGGCACAACACTTTAAACTGATCTTGACTGCCATCTTCTCGAAGCACCAGAATATCCAAACTTTGATACGGTTGAATATCATCGGATAATCCATGAATTGAGAGCACTTCACGACCTGTTAAATTTAAGGATTGGCGGGTTTGTCCATCGACAAATTGCAATGGCAATACTCCCATACCAACCAGATTGGAACGGTGAATTCGTTCAAAACTTTCGGCAATCACCGCTTTAACCCCCAGTAAGTTCGTGCCTTTGGCAGCCCAATCACGCGATGAACCTGTGCCATACTCTTTCCCAGCAATAATGATTAATGGCGTATGTTGCTGCTGATAAAGCATAGAAGCATCATAAATCGGCAAGGTTTCACCTGTTGGAATATAGATCGTGTTTCCACCTTCTTCACCGCCCAACATTTCATTCTTAATGCGGATATTGGCAAAGGTTCCTCGCATCATCACTTCATGGTTGCCACGTCGAGATCCATAAGAGTTGAAATCTTTGACTTCAACGCCTTGTTCTTGTAGATAGCGTCCCGCAGGGCTGTCTTTCTTGATATTACCCGCAGGTGAAATATGATCGGTGGTAACCGAGTCTCCAAGCACAGCCAAAATACGTGCTTGTTCAATATTGGTAATCGGTTTCGGTGGCTGACCAATCGCTTCAAAAAATGGCGGATGACGAATATAGGTTGAATTTTCTTGCCAAGCGTAGGTCTGACTTTGAGGAATCTGAATCGCCTGCCATGCTGCATCACCATCAAATACGGCTGCATACTCTTTATGGAACATCGCAGTATTGACGCTCTGTAGCGCCTGATCAATCTCCGCCTGACTCGGCCAAATATCTTTCAAATAGACCGCCTGCCCATCTTTGCCTAGACCAAGCGGTTGTGTCGTTAAATCTGTACGGATATTGCCCGTCAGACCATAAGCCACCACCAAAGGAGGCGAAGCCAACCAGTTGGTTTTCACGAGCGGATGCACACGCCCTTCAAAGTTACGGTTACCTGAAAGTACTGACGCGACATTAAGATCATGGCACTGAATGGCTTCTTCAATCGGTTCAGGCAGTGGTCCAGAGTTACCAATACATGTGGTACAGCCATAGCCAACAAGGTTATAACCCAACTCATCCAAATACGGCGTTAAACCTGCCGCTGCCAAATAATCGGTCACCACTTTAGAACCAGGCGCAAGCGAACTTTTCACCCACGGTTTACGCTGTAGACCCTTTTCAATCGCTTTCTTAGCGAGCAGTCCTGCGGCTAACATCACACTCGGATTGGAAGTATTGGTACATGAGGTAATAGCTGAAATGACCACATCACCATCATGGAGTGGATAAGATTTTCCATCAATCATACAGGAAGGGCTTTGATTGGATAAATTTGCGGTTTTGACTTCGACCGCTGTACCGCCGCCTTCATTCTCCAAACGTTCTTTAGCCTCTTTGGCAGGTTTTAAATTCAGCTCCATTAATGCAGTAAAGGTTTTTGGTACATCGCTCAACAAAACCCGATCTTGTGGACGTTTAGGGCCTGCCAAACTTGCCTGCACTGTACTCATGTCCAAGCTTAATGTATCGGTAAATATTGGCTCATCACCTGCATTGCGCCATAAGCCCTGCGCTTTACTATAGGCTTCAACCAAATCAATTCGATCTTGTTGGCGACCTGTCAGCACCAAGTACGCTAAAGTCACCTCATCAATCGGGAAGAAACCACAGGTTGCACCATATTCAGGGGCCATATTGGCAATCGTGGCACGATCCGCTAAAGGTAAATCAGCCAAACCATCACCATAAAATTCGACAAATTTACCCACTACGCCTTTTTGGCGTAACATTTGAGTAATGGTTAATACTAGATCTGTTGCGGTAATCCCTTCATGCAGTTTACCCGTCAATTTAAAGCCAATCACTTCTGGAATCAACATCGACACTGGCTGCCCGAGCATTGCCGCTTCAGCTTCAATCCCCCCAACACCCCAGCCCAGTACACCTAAGCCATTGATCATAGTGGTGTGTGAGTCTGTTCCAACCAAAGTGTCAGGAAAAGCAAAAGTTTGTCCCTCATCTTCGCCTAGCCATACCGCTTGAGCCAAATACTCTAAATTGACTTGGTGGCAAATCCCTGTCCCTGGCGGAACAACACTAAAGTTATTAAATGCAGATTGCCCCCAACGTAAAAATTGATAGCGCTCACCATTACGCTGCATTTCAATTTCGACATTTTCAGCAAAGGCATCTTCATCGGCAAAATGATCCACCATCACCGAATGGTCAATCACCAAATCGACTGGTGATAAAGGATTAATCAAATTCGGATCACCCCCTGCTTGAGCCATCGCAGCACGCATAGCGGCAAGGTCAACCACGGCGGGAACCCCTGTGAAATCCTGCATCAATACACGTGCAGGTCGATATTGGATTTCCTGATCTGAGCTTCTATTTTTTTGCCAATCGACTAAGGCTTGAATATGCTCTACTTTTACACTTTTTTGATCTTCAAAACGGAGTAAATTTTCAAGTAAGACCTTTAAAGACTTGGGTAATTGATCAATATTACCCAATGTTTGAGCGGCTTGTGGGAGATTAAAAATTTGATAGGATTTTGTACCTACCGTAAGTGTTTGTAAGGCATTAAAACTATTGATTTTGCTATATCTGGCCATTCGGTTGCCCTCCCAGTATTGGCGAGTTTATTTATTATGATGTTCTTCCTTTAATGTAAGCCTGTTTAGAAAAGAGTGTGTTCCCTTTTGGTTATCTTATTTTTATCGAGATTATTATCTTATTCTTCTAAAATTTTAAATGCAGAGCAGCCAATGAGTTTTGCCAAAGTTGAGTTGCAAGCGACTGTGTAGATTGACCTAGTGTCTGTGCCAACCCCTCCAACACATAAGGCAAATTGACAGGGGTATTACGGGTTCGATGCTCAGTCGAGGTTTGACAGCACAACGGCGTCATATCAGGGCAATCTGTTTCAATCACCAAATGTTCAGTACCAATCGCCTGTACCACTTGATGCAATTTTTTGGCATTCGGATTAGTAATTTGTCCAGTCACCCCAATTTTAAAACCCAGTTTAACCAATGCTTTGGCTTCTTCTACACCACCACTAAAAGCATGGGCGATGCCACCTAATTTGAATTTTTGTGCTTTTAAAATGGCAATAGTTTCCGCATGCGCTTTGCGAATATGCAGTAACACTGGTTTCTGATATTGCTTGGCGAGTTCAAGCTGCTCAATAAAATAATGCTGTTGTTTGGCAAATAATTCAGGGTGTTTGTGCTGTTTTAAAAAAGTATCTAAACCGATTTCACCCACCGCCACACAGTCATGTTGTTGCAAGATCTGCTCAAGTCGCTGTAAATGTTCAGTTTGATGTTGTTCGATATAAAACGGATGTAAGCCTGGCGCTAGATAAGAGGACGGAACATTATCCCAGTTTGTTAATTGCTGATGGATCTGAATCAGTTCATCAAATCGCGACTCAAGAAAACCAATCAGTACCAGTGCATCAACCCCTACTCGTTTTGCTTGCTCAGCCAATTGTTGCCGATCAGCATCAAAATCGGCAACATCAAAATGAGTATGGGTATCAAACAGAGGTAAGCTCATGCTTAATTAACTCTTGGCTTCTGAAGCAGCCTGTGCGCTCTGTTTGGCTTTGGGTAAATACTCAGGCTTTAATATTTTCTGGAGCTGATCATACCCAATGGTTAAGCGTGGTAAGCCCACCACATAAGGGCCAATTTCATACTCACCATATTGCAAAATCAGCCCTTCAGTACCCAAGTAATAATTGTTACTCAAGCTAAACTTCCATGCTTGCTCATATTCATCGACATTGGTCGCTAACTTCGTGTCCACAACCCAAGTACGAAAGGCTTCATGCGCCACTCTATTCAACGCTGCTTTTTGATTGGGCAACAATAGATCATCCAAACTCACGAGCTTCTGCTGTTTTAAATCAAAATTGTAATAATGCTGTGATGATGAACCATGTGCACCACCTAAGTAGCTACTGGTATTCAACACCACCGTCGCCAGAGGATCTTTGGCATTTAAGATTTTAGGTTTAATCATCAAACTGATTTGATGGTTAGAACTTAGGTCTTTTAGTTCCTGATCTAAAGCAAGAAAGGCGGCCAAATAGGGTTGAACTTGTTTCTCTAATTTCAGTTTCGGCGTGAGGACTTGGCTCACTGTTGTAGGCTCTGAACTGGCAACAGTTGAACTTGCTACTGTTGCATCATGACTACTATGAACAGGTGAGATATCAATAATCTGTGATAAATCGTCAATGATTTTCTGATCAATAAAAGCATCAATAAATGCCTGATTACTTTGTAAACGATCAATATTTAATTCAGGGCAAGCATTACCATCACATTCAGGCAATTCAAATTGTAATTTTTCAGTATCCCCCACCAGTTTCAATACCGTTTCTGCCTCAGAAGCGGCTGTGGTTTGGGTCGCAGGCGTTTGTGGTTCTTTGTCTTTCGGTTGGCAGGCCGTCAGACCGATTAAGGCTGCAAGTACGCTGATTGTCAATATTGTTTTGCTTTTTAACATAAATAACCTATTAGCTGTTGAAGCCAACTCTTGCTTAGACCAATGCTTTAAAATAACTGGGTGTAGACATCGGCTTTTAATACCTGTTGAGTTTGTGCTTTCGTCAAATAAATATCAAGCTGAGTCCCATCTTTTACAATTTCATGGGTTCGATAATGTAAACCTATGCCCTCTTGGTCAAAGAACCAATCTGCTTGCCCCCAGTATAATTTTGCAGGTGCAACGTTTCTGACTTCTGGTTCTTGCTTCTTCAACCAATTTTGATACGCTTTTTGCACCAGTACATTCATCGCAATTTGCTGTTTAGGATGAATTAAATCTAATAATGCCACCGCCTTTTGACTTTTGCGATCCGCAACAAAGAAATAATACCGTTCCTTAACATTAACATTCTCTTGATTGGTATCCACCCCAATTTGCATCAACACAAACTGATTGCGCTGATACGGTATACGCGTATACATCGCTAAGCTATAGGCTTTGTTTCGGCTAAATTCAGCCTGCCAAGTATCTGACTTTTTCACGTAAGCATTGATGGCTTGTTGTAAACTCATATCTTGTTTCAAGCCAATTTGGTCTTGAATGACCCGAGCCTGACTTTTGGCAATCCATTGGTTTAACCAAGCATCTTCTGTTTTTAAAGTCTGAATGTCTAATTCGATACAGTTCTTAGTCTCACAAAAGGGCTGTGCGATATCCGCTGCTTGTTGTTGAATATTTAAATACGGCAAGACTTCAGCCTGCTCTGTTTTAAACACCGAGCTTTTGGCATCTGTATCTGTTTCAGATTGTTTAGAGGAGTCACATGCTGTCAGTAAGACAGTCAAACTCACTAATGTTGTATAAATAGCCTGTTTGTGCAACATGCGCTTTCCATGAATTTCATGATTAAAATAAAGTGTCTTACTTAATAAAACAGCTTCATGAAGAAGCTGTTTTATTTTTTTAAATTCCGATTAGTGTTCGCGAGTATTGCGGAACACGATGTCTGGATAACGCTCTTGCATGAGTTGTAAATTGACACGACTTGGTGCCAAGTAGGTTAAGTGACCACCACCATCAACTGACAACTGGTCATGTGCCTTTTTCTTAAACTCATTGAATTTTTTGTCGTCATCACAAGACACCCAGCGCACCGTATTAATGCTCACAGGCTCGTAGACGCAATCGACTTTGTATTCTTCTTTCAAACGGTATGCCACTACTTCAAACTGAAGCACACCAACAGCACCCACAATCAGATCATTACTATTCTGCGGCATGAAGACCTGTGTTGCACCTTCTTCTGAAAGTTCTTTGAGGCCTTTTTGTAACTGCTTCGACTTCAATGGGTCTTTCAAACGTACACGGCGGAACATTTCAGGAGCAAAGTGTGGAATACCTGTAAATTGCAGTTTTTCACCTGAAGTAAAAGTATCACCAATTTGAATCGTGCCGTGGTTATGTAAACCAATAATGTCACCCGGCCATGCTTCTTCTAGGTGCTGACGATCACCCGCTAAGAAAGTCAACGCATCACTAATACGTACATCTTTATCTAGACGCACATGCTTCATTTTCAAACCTTTTTCATATTTGCCTGAACAAATACGCATAAAGGCAATACGGTCACGGTGTTTCGGATCCATATTGGCTTGAATTTTAAAGACAAAGCCCGTAAAACCTTCTTCTGTGGCTTCAACCAAACGATTTTCTGTTGGGTGGGCTTTAGGTTCAGGCGCATAATTACTAAATGCATCTAACACATGGTCTACACCAAAGTTACCCAAGGCTGTACCAAATAAAACTGGGGTTTGTTTGCCTTGTAAGAATAACTCTCGGTCAAGTGGCTCATTGGCCATTTGCACCAGTTCTAAAGACTCTTCAAATGCAGCCCAAGCTAGCTCACCGACTTTTTCACGTAAGTCAGCATAGTCATAGCCATCACGAACTTCAATATCGGTAATGGTTGAACCAAAACCAGCTTTATAAACATAGAACTTTTCTTCGATTAGGTTAAATACCCCAGCGAAGTCACGGCCCGTACCAAGTGGCCACGTAATCGGCACACATTTGATTTTGAGAACGTTTTCAATTTCATCCAACAGTTCTAAAGGCTCACGGATTTCACGGTCCATTTTGTTGACGAATGAAATAATTGGGGTGTCACGCATACGACACACTTCCATCAATTTGATGGTACGGTCTTCGACCCCTTTTGCACCGTCAATCACCATTAAAGCCGAATCGACCGCCGTTAAGGTACGATACGTATCTTCTGAGAAGTCTTCGTGCCCTGGTGTATCCAGTAAGTTGATCATTTTGTCTTTAAATGGAAACTGCATTACAGAGGTGGTAATCGAGATCCCACGCTCTTTTTCCATTTCCATCCAGTCCGATGTCGCGGCACGGTCAGATTTACGGCTTTTTACCATCCCCGCAACCTGAATCGCTTGTCCCCATAACAATAGTTTTTCGGTCATGGTGGTTTTACCCGCATCGGGGTGGGAAATAATCGCAAAGGTGCGACGCTGCGCAACTTGCGCGGCTAATTCATTTTTAAACATAAATTAAATCTGCAATTGATACATAGCCTGAATGATCGCCCCGATCAATAAAGGCTATACAGGAAATTCTAAATTGGGCTAATTGTATCCGAATACCGCTTGGGCTTCTATTGTCTTTTATCAAGCCCTGTTAGAAAGCCCCCTAACCGAACTGCAAATGCCAAAACAGCTAATTAAAATAGGTCGAGGATGCATACTCAAACTCTTCCAAGCGCTTCACATCCATAGGCATACCCAAGAGATAGCCTTGCAACTGCTGGCAACCTAAACGGGATAAAATTTCCATTTGCAAAGGGCTTTCAACACCTTCTGCTGTTACGACCAACCCCAACCGAATCGCCAAATGGACAATACTTTCTAAGATCATTTCATCTTTAGAACCAACAGAAAGCTCATGAATAAAACCACGATCAATCTTTAACTCATCTACAGGCAAATCTTTCAAATATAAAAAGCTAGAATGACCTGTACCAAAATCATCAATCGCCAAACGAATCCCCATTTCACGTAAGCGCTGAAGCGTACGAATACTGCCCTCAATATGGTGCATAGCCGTGCTTTCTGTAATTTCTATAATTAAATGATTCGGGTTAACTTTGTACTTATCAAAAAGATGTTCTAAATTATTAAATAAATGCTTATGCTCAAACTGTACTGCTGATAAATTCACAGCGATTGGATACAGTTCAACTTTATCTCGCTCCCAAATTTGCAGTTGTTTACAAGCCTGCTCTAAGGCCCAATAGCCCATCTGAATAATCAGCCCAGTCTTTTCTGCCCCTTTAATAAACATATTTGGAGTCAGTAAACCTAAACTTGGATGCTTCCAACGAATCAACGCTTCCACACCACAAATTCGCTGATCTTTAATGGTGAATTTCGGCTGGTAATATAAAACAAACTGTTGCTCTTCGACCGCTTTGTATAAGTCATTAATAAGTTTGGTCTGACTTTTGGCTTCTTGTTGGTCAATACTGTAATTGAAAATAGAAAAAGTATTTCGCCCTTGATACTTTGAAGTCAGCATCGCTGCATCAGCATTGATCAATAAATCCTGTAAATTATTGCCATGTTCAGGATACATGGCTATACCAATACTAGCAGAGACATTGATTTCCTTACCCGCAATCAAAAAGCTCTCTTGAATTAACTCTAAAACTTGTTCCGCCATATCACATGCATGGTCAGGCGTTGCTTGTTCAAGTACCATCAGAAACTCATCGCCACCAATTCTCAACATTTTTTCATTTTTGCCGAGGTGGTGATGAATACGCGTGGTGAGTTGGACCAATAATTGATCCCCGACATGATGTCCAAACACATCGTTTACCGCTTTAAATCGGTCTAAATCAATATATAAGAAAGCAATACTTTCATCACGAAAGCGATGGTCTGTAAATAGAAAATGCGCATATTCAGCCAAATACAGACGATTTGGCAATTTGGTTAAATTATCTTGTACAGCCTGATTTGCTAATTCTCTATTCGCTTGGGATAGCTGTTTATTGCGTTCCTCTAACCGTTGTTCCAAGACCGCCACAACAAAAGCCGCAACCAAAACTAGGCTTGTGATGAAGATCACTACAAATAAAATAATACTTTGCCCAGCCTCTAAGGTCATGACCAAACGATCACTATCCGCTGGATAAAAAGAGACCGCCAGCATGCCTGTATAATGCATGCTCACGATAGTCAAAGCCATCATTCCTGCGACATACCATTGGAATAATGATTTTTTATTAACCGCATTTTTATATTTAAAAATCAACCAAAAAGTCAAACCAGAGCCACTGATAGCCAGTAGAATGGAAAAAATCGTGAGTAAAGGATCATAGACACTATGATAGCCTTCAATCATTAGTCCCATCATCCCCGTATAGTGCATCCCTGAGATACCAAGTCCCATCAACACAGCACCTAAAACCAGTCGGAGAAAAGGTAAAGTATTACGCGTGGTCAACCAAATTGAAAAAATAGACGCAAGAAATGCGATAAAAAAAGAAAGAATAGTCAGTGCTGGATCAAAATAACTATGTATTGGCAAATCACAAGCCAACATACCCACAAAGTGCATAGCCCAAATGGCACAGCCTAAGAAAAAACCACTGAGTAAAATTAGCCCTGCTTGAAACTTTTTTCGCCATGCACGAAACAATAGACGTTCAGTTGACACTGCAAAAAAACAAGCCAACAATGCCACAATAATTGAACCTAATACCAAACTAAAATCGTAATGCACATGCATCATATAAAGTGTCCGTATTAATTGCTCTTTTTCTTCATTTATATATCCTTTTTATCAAAGGCGAAAAGCATTGTTACCTGATTAAGAATCTTATACAAATAGTTTCAGGTCAAGAAAAAAACGTAAAAATCTTATTAGAATTTATAGATTTATTTTACAGTTCAGATCGGTTAGATTGTAGATAAAACTGACATTTGTGTCTTAAGTCACACTTAAAAATAAAAAGCCAGTTGAAACTGGCTTTTTATTTTATTTGTCCAAAAAAGAACTACTTCACTGTACCTTTTTGCAACTTCGCATAATCTAACAAAACGTTCGCTGACTCTGTGACGAACGCTTCATCTTCAGGTAAAGCTGGTCGTTGATTTGCCTTCATTTTGGCACGTTCCTCAACTAAGGCTTCCATCGCGGCTTGATAGCTTTCCCAGTTTGCATATGGTTTTTGCCCTGCAATCTGACGGCGCTTATTTTCAGCATCCAAAGTTTGCTTTTCAAGTGCAATCAATTCAGCTTTACGTTGATCAATATCTAATACAACACGCTTTTGCTCTTCAGTCTTTTTCGAAATTTCTTTGCGTTGTTCCAAATAGTTAAACTGCGGATCCACTTTAACCCGTGCTTGAGACAACTCACCTAAACGTTTCACATAAGGAATAATACTGCCTTCACGTTTAAATGGTGCTGTCGGAATGGTATCCCACTCCAACGCATTTTTGGCTTTACGCTCACCAAATTCGTCATTATAGATATCCACCAGTTTAACGTCTGGAATCACTCCTTTGTTTTGGGTACTGCCACCCGTGACGCGATAGAACTTGCGCTGCGTCAATGTCGCTTGACCATGTGCCAAATTATCGAGCTGAACTTGAGCCGTTCCTTTACCTGTGGTGGTACTACCAATCACAATCCCACGCTCATAATCCTGAATCGCAGCAGAGTAAATTTCACTGGCAGATGCCGATGCCAAATTCACCATGACTGCCAATGGACCTGCATAGGTTTGCGCACCATTATCATCGTCTTCGAAAACGCTGACATTGCCATTACCATCTCGAATTTGCACTACAGGGCCTGACTTAATCACCTGTCCAAGCATACGAGCCACTTCTTCCAGTGACCCTCCAGGGTTATTACGCAAATCAATAATAATTCCCGATACATTTTTAGCTGCTAAGGATTTTAAAGCATTATTGGTATCTTCAGACACTGAACGATATTCTGTACCCGCACGGCGTGCACGATAGTTCAAATAGAATGATGGAATTTCAATTACGCCAAAGGTGTACTGCTGTCCATCACGAGTTATATTCACGGTACGTGAACGTACACCTGCATCTTCTTCTTGAATCACATCTCGAGTAATGGTCACACTACGTGCTTGGCTCATAGCAGCGCCAGCACCCAATAAACGGATCGTGACTTTAGTACCACGTTTACCACGAATAAGCCCAACAATCTCATTGCTTGGCCAGCCGATAACATCCACCATTTTTTCGCCGTCTTGCGCCACACCAATGATGCGGTCACCAGACTTCACTTGTCCTGACTTACTTGCAGGACCACCTTCTACAATGGTTTCAATCTTGGTGTAGTCTTCATTGCCCCGTTCAGGTCGAATCGACACCCCAATCCCTTCAAGTTGTAACGTGGTTTGACGGTTTAACTCCATCGCATCGACAGGCGGGAAATAGTTACTGTGCGGGTCATAGGTTAAAGTCATTGCATTGAGTGTTTTATCTAACACATCATCACTTTTCACCCGCGAAATACGTTCTAACTGTCGGGTATAACGCTTGGTTAAGGTTTGTACCGGGGTTAAATCTTCAGGACTCGTTAGGTCTTGACCATTGGCCAATTCTGGATTGGCTTTCAGTGCTTTTTGCTTCGCTAACTCTTCTTCTTTACTAATCGTCAAGTTAATCAACTGTGAAACCAGCATTTTGTTCCAATGCTGACGCTGCGCTGCTTCATTGGCAAAATACGGTGCTTTTTCACGATCCGTTTCAATATAAACATCAGCTTGTTTCAAGTTCTGTGGTTTTTTCAGCTCATCCAGCATATAGGTATAAAACTGGGTTAAACGTTCCCGGTATTGTGCATGAATCGCATAGGGGCCGCTTAAATCACCTGCCTTTAAAGCCACACCAAAGGTTGAGCCATATTGACGTTTATAATTTTCTATTTCAGGGGCAAGAAAGAGCGAATGATCTGGATCTAGACTGTCTAAGTAAAAATCAAGAATCCGTGCCGATGTCTTCGCATCTAAACGCTGATTAAGATAATGTTGACGGTCAACCAAGGTCGCCAGTTGACGAGACACCAAAGCCTGTTCCTGCGACGGAACAATAGCTTGTTTGGTTACAGCACTTGGTTCAGTCGCTGCAATGGCTTCATTAATGGCATGAGTGAAAAAGAATCCACCCGTTGCAATTGCAACCGCACAAGCAATGGTTTGAAGTTTCATAAATAATTCTTAGTTCCTTGGTTTTTGACCAAAATTACAATGTCATTTTTCGACATGAATTGAGAATATTCAAAATCTTAAACAACTTAATCTGTTTATGTCGTGTAGTTTTATCATAATCTGTGCTGACAAAATGTAGCAAATCATTGCAAAATTCGGGTATTGTTTTCGACGACCTGTTTCGCTCTCCTTTCAGAGCCAAAACAGTCACTGACCAAAAAATCAAATACGGACACCCAATATGATTGGCGCATTGATGCTCGACATCGCAGGCACAGAACTTACTCAAGAAGATATTGCACTATTACAAGCACCGCAAGTCGGTGGCATGATTTTATTTGGACGAAATATTGAATCTCCTGCCCAAGTTCGCGCTCTGACCGACCATATGCGTCGAATCCGCCCTGATATTTTGATTGCAGTCGATCAAGAAGGTGGACGTGTGCAACGCTTAAAACAGGGTTTTAGCCTACTCCCTGCTATGGGCAAGTTTGGCGAGCTATTCTTAAGCGAACCTGAAAAAGCTTTAAACTTGGCAGAACAATCTGGCTGGCTGATGGCGACAGAAGTACTCGCAGTTGGCATCGACTTTAGCTTTGCCCCTGTGCTGGATTTAAATGACATCAGTGATGTGATTGGTGACCGTGGCTTTGCCAAAAATATTCAAGATATCGTGCCACTGGCTAGTGCTTTTCTCAAAGGGATGAAAACCGCAGGCATGGCGTCGACAGGCAAACATTTCCCTGGTCATGGTTCAGTCAAAGCAGACTCGCATGTCGCAGCAGCCATCGACTCACGCACGTATGATGAAATTTATGCCAAAGATATGCAGACCTTTATCCAACTCATGCCACAGTTGGATGCACTCATGCCTGCACATGTAATTTATGACCAAGTTGATTCCAACCCTGCGGGTTTTTCACCGTATTGGATTCAAACTGTTTTACGCCAACAACTAGGCTTTGATGGTGTCTTATTCTCAGATGATTTAAGCATGCAGGCCGCATGTGTCGCAGGTGGAGCCAATGCACGCATTCAAGCCGCACTCCATGCAGGCTGTGACATGGGGTTAGTGTGTAATGACCGAGCTGCAGCATGTGTGGCTTTGGAAGGGATTAGTCAGCTTGCCCTACCAAACCAAGCTCGCTTAGAGCGCATGCGTGGTCAGATTCCAAACATCAACGTTCCATCGACGCTACATCTAGGTGAGAGTTGGGCCAAAGTCCGTGACCAAGTCGAGCTGTTCCGCTTAGGTTAAACACTTATATCCTAGACCATGTCTAACACGATATTTCGGACAAAGGGACATCACAAGATGTCCTTTTTTCATTATGATAAACGCTAAATAAATAAAATGGCTTGCACTGCATTGCCCACACAACAGTACGAAAACAATAAAATCTCAGGTACGGATACCATGACAGACGCCCTATCGGTTCACCGCCACATCTCTTTTACTGCACATTATACGGGTTATATTTGGTATAGCATGGGCATCTCACATCCTGTATTTGCCACCAGCAAAGGGAAGTTTCTGGCCAAACTGGTACATCCACTTGAAAGTTGGGCGGAGAAACATGTCGGTGGCAGTATGCGCACCACCTTGAAACAGCGTCACCAAATGATAGATGAGCAACTTGGGGCACTGATAAAACAACACCCGAACTTACAAATTTTAGAAATTGCCAGTGGCCTATCGCCTCGGGGTTGGAGTTTCCGCCAACAGTATCCCGACATTGACTATCGAGAACTTGATTTACCCGATATGGCACAAATCAAAACCCAAGCCTTAAAACAGATTGATCAGACCAGTCCAGCCGTGCTTTCTGCCGACTTGTTTAGCGCAGATTTTGCTCGTGCTTTTGAAGTGTTTGATCCAAACCGTCCATTGGTGGTGGTGAGCGAAGGTTTAATCAACTATTTTAATAAAGACATGTTGACTCAATTGCTACAAGGCATCGTAGAATATGGGCAACAGTTCGATCAGTTATATTATCTAACTGACCTCTACCCAGAACCTGTGAAAAATAAGCTCGCTAACTTTATCTGGAGCAGTAGCAAACTGTTAAAATGGATGTCACGTAGCGCCTTTGGCTTTCACTTTGTCAGTCCACCTGAAGCTGCTCAGTTTTTTAAACAAGCGGGCTTCCATACGGTTGCCGTTCACCAACCAACCTTAACACTGCATATCGCTCAGAAGACATATCAACATTTGGATGCACAAGAACACTTAGGCGATTTGGTCTGGATCATTCATAGCAAATGGCAAAAACCGAATTCAGTCTAAGACAGAGGCTAAAATCATCCATAAAAAAACAGCGCTCTAACGCTGTTTTTTTATTTTAAACAAGAACTAACTTACAGCTTCAAGCAATGCCAGTTCTTGTTTTTGGCGCGCAACGAAACGAAGTAAACGCTCAGCAAGTTCAAAACTGCCATGTTTAAATAAGGCTCTGAGATACGGGCCATCTTCAGCAAAAATTAAACATTCGATCTGAAACTCACCTTCTTCATCACTTAAGTGTAAAGCCAAATCACGTGGATATTCAGCCGCTACAGCAGCCAAGTCTGACCCAAAGCGTAAAAGCACCCCAAAATAGTTTAAGTCCACCACTTCCGTTGAAATTACCAAATCTGAATGGCGATAGCTTAAAAAGGTTTCAGGTTGTTGAATTTGAATTCGCGCTTCGCCCCGACGTTCCATCGTCAGCAGTTGTGCTCGACTAAATGGAATAATGCCCTCTAAATTTTGAATCGACTCATCCTTTAGGAAGGTCGCAAACAAGTGCATGGTTTCTTTACGCCGTTGCAACTGTGGCACATGGTCTGCATTGGCAATCTGTGCATATTCCATATTAGGACATTGCAAAGCAAAATTGGCATTTTCATGCGGTAAGGTAAAGCTGTCATATTGACCGCAGGCCACTAACACTTTGCACTGCGGAATTGGCACATCCGTTAAACGGAGTAAACGATTACAGTTGATTTCATAGCGCTCTTGCTCAGTTCCAGTAAAGTCAGCCATCTGCCTAAAGAACAAACGTTTGGCGGTAGGTGACATTCGGGTTTTATCCATTTGAGCATGGTTGACCAAATACAAGATCACTGCTTGACCAAACTCATCCATGCGTTGTTCACGCATCAGGTGTAAGGATTCTTCTAGCAACATCCGCCAGCTTTTACGGGTCTTTTGCATCACACCCATCAAAATCATGCGATCTATCAACTCAGGGCGTTGATCCGCTAGGCAGGATGCCACCACCGACCCCAGTGACATGCCCATCACTGACACTTTATCTAAGCCCTCAATATCTAACCAAAGTCCGAGCATTTGTGCGAGATCACGCAGTTCTAAGGTACCCGCAGACAGACTGGTATCAATATTACGAATTTGTTGATTTGCCCCCATCGACGGCAAATCAATCAGAATAATTGGACCTGCATCTAAAAGCTGTTCCACACAATACTTATAAGAGTTAAAATTTTGAAATGCCCCACCAATGATTACAATAGGTGTGCGATGGAATGACTCTGGTCGAGCAATCGCCATATATTCAATTTTCCAGCCCTCAATCCATGTGGTTCGCGCAGGATCTTTAAAACTATTCCGATGGTAAATATCAAAAAAACCTAAACGTAAATTAGATTCATCTAGCTCGGCATCCATTTGAATAATAGAATTCATGTTCCTTCCCTCTTACTCTTGCCTATACTTTTTGTTTTGCAAGAAATTCACTGGCACCTTGACCATGATCAGTAAGGTTTCAATGTTGTAATAATTATACGAGGACTTCATGTCCTAAAATTCATTCTATACAGAGCACTCTTTTACGCGCAACAGGTTGTGCAACCGCTCATCATGTTTTAGATAAAAAACAATTTCAAAATATGTATAGGTTCCCTTATCTGCTGGATTTTTCATGTAGAGACTATGCGGTCGGGTATTAGACTGTTACTATCTTTAGTGAAATTTCTAAGTGATCAAACCGCTATGCAAGAGTCGATTGAACAATACATGCACACGGTAGGACAGCAAGCACGTCAAGCTTCTCGTATTTTGGCGCGCGCCTCTACCGAAACTAAAAACAATGCTTTGTCAGCTATTTATACTGCTTTAGTCAACAGTGAGCCCGCAATTTTAACGGCAAACCAAGCAGACATGAATAAAGCCCACAGCAACAACTTAGACAGTGCCTTACTTGATCGCTTAGAACTTACCCCCGCACGCTTCAAAGGCATGTTACAAGGTCTCAAAGATGTCATTAGCCTGAAAGACCCAGTCGGTGAAATCACTGATATGGCCTATCGCCCTTCTGGGATTCAGCTCGGTAAAATGCGCGTTCCTTTAGGCGTGGTCGGCATGATTTATGAATCTCGCCCTAACGTGACTCTAGAAGCAGCTTCATTGGCACTGAAGTCTGGCAATGCCATTATTTTACGTGGTGGCTCTGAAGCACTTGAGTCAAACAAAGCAATAGCTGAAGCTGTTCAACGCGGTTTAAAACTGGCAGGTTTACCTGAACATGCGGTTCAAGTCATTAACACCGCAGACCGCGCAGCAGTGGGTCAACTGATTACACTCACTGAATTTGTTGATGTGATTGTTCCACGTGGAGGCAAAAGCCTGATTGAACGTATCAGCAATGAAGCCCGTGTCCCTGTGATTAAGCACTTGGATGGGAACTGTCACGTTTATGTTGAAGCACAAGCTGACCTACAAAAAGCCCTCCCGATTGCACTCAATGCAAAAACTCACCGTTACGGTGTATGTAATGCAATGGAAACTTTGTTGGTCGATGAAAAAGTCGCGGATGAGTTTTTACCCCGTGTCGCTGAGCTCTATACAGAAAAACAAGTGGAATTACGTGGCTGTACTGAAACACAACGAATTTTAGGTTCAGACGTCAAAACAGCGACAGAAGAAGATTGGTACACCGAATATCTTGGTCCAATCTTGGCCGTGAAAGTGGTATCGGGTATGGAAGAAGCGATTGAGCATATCAATAAATATGGCTCACATCATACCGATTCAATCATTACCGAAAACTACTCTCTAGCTCGTGAGTTCTTGGCCGCTGTTGATTCAAGCTCTGTCATGATCAATGCCTCGACCCGTTTTGCCGATGGTTTTGAATATGGCTTAGGTGCTGAAATTGGCATTTCAACTGATAAAATCCATGCACGTGGACCTGTTGGATTAGAAGGCCTGACTTCACAAAAATGGATTGTATTTGGTGATGGTCAAATTCGCCAATAATCACTCCGACTGATATTTAGGCAAAATGTTCAGCCCTCCTCGAAGGGCTGAACATTTTTTTATATCTGAATAATTCCCTAAAATATAAAACTCAAAAGCACCATCTATATCAGAAGTGCCTCTCATTCTTTGTCGTTGACTAGAGCTTTGGAACTGAGGAGAACCATGGTTGAGATATGACATGGTCTAACTAAAGTGATGTCATGACTTTTTATGATTGCACTCATTGTATTGAAGTTGTGCTGATCTTCGATGCAATATCAAAAACAAACAGGAATGCCACAAACTATTTAACTGCTTTGGGTATACAGCATGCTATTTTTGAAAGGCTGAACGTGAATAATATTTCGGCATCATTTCATGAATAAATGAAAATTATGAACCGATAAATTTTAATTATTATTCATCAGACGGTCGATAGTGCTTAAGTCTAATCACCTAAAGTCTATCTAGGACTAAAAATATACACATGATACAACATAAAAAATGATCAAGATTGCATAAGAACGTACTGCATGAAGATCAGTTCTAGGACGGATAATTCAATTAGAATCGGGTATTAAAACGTGTCTACATCAGTATTAGTAATTAACTGCGGATCTTCATCAATCAAATATGCACTCGTTTCTGAACGTCGTGAAGATCGTATTTTTGGTTTAGCTGAGAACTTAGGTTCTGCTGAAGCTCGTATCAAAGGCATTACAGCGGGTGGTCAACCCCTTGAATTGTCGATTCCACACGCCGATCATGAAAAAGCATTGGAAACGATCTTAGAACGTCTTTCACACTATAACCCTCAAGCCATTGGTCACCGCGTCGTACATGGTGGTACATTGACCAAAGCTGAGCTTTTAACAGAAGAAATTGTAGAACGCATTCGTGCAGCGACACCACTTGCACCACTCCACAACCCAGCTCACTTGGTTGGGATTGACGCAACTATGCGTTTATTTCCAGAGCTACCTCAAGTGGCTGTGTTTGACACGGCTTTCCATCAAACCATGCCTGCGCATGCATACCGCTATGCTGTACCGAAGTTCTTATATACTGAGCACAATGTACGTCGCTATGGTTTCCACGGTACGAGCCATGCTTATGTGTCTGAACGCGGTTCAGAACTGGCAGGTAGCTTTAAACAAGGGGGCTGGTTAACAGCACACTTGGGTAATGGTAGTTCTACTTGTGCAATTTGGAATGGGCAAAGTGTTGATACCTCAATGGGCTTAACGCCACTTGAAGGTGTCGTGATGGGCACCCGCAGCGGTGATGTCGATCCAAGCTTACATAGTTTCCTTGCCAACAACTTAGGTTGGGATATTTATAAAATTGATAAAATGCTGAATAGCCAATCAGGCTTACTCGGTTTGTCTGATCTTTCAAATGACATGCGTACGTTGATTGAAGCCTCTGAACAAGGTGATGAAGATGCAACTTTAGCCATTGAGGTGTTCTGTTATCGCCTTGCAAAATCGTTAGCTGCACTGAGCTGTGGTTTACCACGACTGGATGGCCTATTCTTCACTGGCGGTATTGGTGAAAACTCTGCATATATTCGCGAAAAAACGATTGCTTACCTCCCACACTTTGGTTTCAACTTTAGCAAAGAAGCCAATGACAATCTAAAGCGTGGTACTGAAGGTCGTATTGATGCAGGCACAGGTCCACAGATCTGGGTTGTACCAACTGATGAAGAAGGACGTATTGCGAAAGAGACTGAGCATGTTGTAGCCAATGAGGTGATTCAAACTGCTGCAAAAAAGTCTGAAGACAATGTAGCGATCGCTTAAGCGGTCGTTACATTCGTTCAAGTCTGTTTTAATTTCTTGTATGACGAATAAATATATGAAAACAATTTTACTTGTGCCGACTGGGGAAGGTGTAGGCTTAACATCAGCCTGCCTAGGTTTGGTTTATGCACTAGAATGCCAAGGTGTTAAAGCTGGCTTTTTAAAACCATTTTCTCAAGAACTGACCACAGGTGCAGACCGTACAACGGCGCTCTACCACCATGTGTCTAAAAACGAAACTGTTGAACCCATTAATTATCACACTATTTTGCAGCAACTTAGCGCAGGTGAAAATGATGAGTTACTTGAAGATGCAGTTCGCCTACACCGCACCATTGCACGTAAGCATGACCTGATTATCGTTGAAGGTTTAGTCCCAAACAACCGTGATTCTTTTGCGTCTGAACTAAACGCGCAACTTGCCCAAGCGCTCGATGCTAAAGTGATCATCGTCAGCAATGCAGACATTAATAAACCAAGTGCGACGGCTGAGAAAGTTGATAGTCAACTCCGTTATTTTGGTGGTGCAAGTTCAGAGCGAACCGCAGGTGTGTTATTAATGCGTACCAAGGGTTTACCTGATGACTCGGCACATATTCCTGTGACGATTGACCCAAGTCTCCGTTTAGTTAGCGATACCAATAAGTTCATTATTGAACTCCAAAAGACCCATCCAAAACTCGGTTCAGACAAACTGCCAGTAATTGGTTTAGTTCCGTTTAGTAACACGTTAAGCGTACCGCGTATGTCGGACTTAGCTGCGCATATTCAGGCAGAATGGATCAATCAAGGCGATGCAACACAACGTCGTGTATTACATAGCAGTTTAATTGCATCGAATATTGAGCACGAACTTCATAAGTTTGTCGCAGGTGAGCTCATCATTAGTGCATCAGATCGTATTGATGTACTATTAGCTTCAAGCTTAGCCAGCAGTAACGGTATACCATTAGCAGGGCTCGTACTGACCGAGCACCATACGCCAAACGAGCAAGTGCTCACGTTCTGCCAAACAGCGATTAAACAAGGCTTGCCGATTTTACATACATCACTCAGCACGTTTGACACCGCGCAGAGTTTAGCCAATCTCAGCAACGAAATTCCGGTCGATGATACTGAGCGTGCAGAACAAGTTACCCGTTTTGTATCAAGCCATATCAATGAGGCATGGCTCACTGAGATGTTGAACGGATCGTACCAACCACGCCTTTCCCCTTCAGCTTTCCGCCATGAATTGGTTCAAAAATCAATTGCTGCGAAGAAACGTATTGTTCTACCCGAAGGTGATGAACCACGTACAGTTCAAGCTGCTGCCATTTGCCAATCTCGTGGTATTGCCCACTGTATCTTATTGGCGAAACCTGAAGCCGTGGTTGAAGTGGCGAAAGCACGTGGTATTGAACTTCCACATGACTTAGAAATTATTGACCCAGATTTGATTCGTGAAAACTATGTTGAAAAAATGGTGGACCTACGAAACGGCAAACTGAATGAGCTACAGGCACGCGAACAACTGCAAGACACGGTCGTTCTCGGTACCATGATGCTAGCACTCAATCAAGTTGACGGCTTAGTTTCAGGTGCAATACACACCACTGCAAATACCGTACGTCCAGCATTTCAGCTCATTAAAACCGCGCCTGAGTATTCATTGGTCTCTTCCGTGTTCTTTATGCTGTTACCTGATGAAGTCTATGTCTATGGTGACTGTGCCATTAACCCAGATCCAAACGCAGAACAACTCGCTGAAATTGCGATTCAATCGGCTGACTCAGCAAAAGCTTTCGGTTTAGACCCTCGTATTGCAATGATCTCATACTCAACGGGTACCTCTGGTGCTGGTGCTGAAGTAGAGAAAGTCGCTGAGGCAACACGTATAGCGAAAGAACGTCGTCCTGATCTGTTGATTGATGGGCCACTTCAGTACGATGCAGCATCGGTTGAAAGTGTCGGACGCTCGAAAGCACCTGATTCTAAAGTTGCAGGTCGTGCAAATGTATTTATTTTCCCTGACTTAAATACAGGAAATACAACCTATAAAGCCGTACAACGCTCTGCAAATGTTGTGAGTGTGGGCCCAATGTTGCAAGGTTTGAATAAACCTGTAAATGATTTGTCTCGTGGCGCTTTGGTGGATGACATCGTGTTTACGATTGCACTCACTGCAATTCAAGCGGAACAGCAAGCAACCGCTTAAATCGAGTTGATGTGATCCAAACCATCCAGCTAAAAAGTTGGGTGGTTTTTTTATTTTATAGCGCATAACAATATGAAGCCAAAGCTTAACTGCTTTATATTTATGGGCATAATCAAAACACAGAAAAATGGTAAGGCTTTACTTTTCAGATACTTAAACAATATACTCAAGCCATATAATTAAATTCTAAATCATTGGTCTCATAATGAATAAAAAATGGCTTCCAATTCTACTGACAGCAACATTTTCTCTGACAGCATGCAGTGAGTCTAATCAACAGCAACAAATATCATCAGACTCAACACCAACACATAAAAACTTAAGTACAGCCAATCCAACGGATATTAAAACTGATCTTGATGCATTGGATCAGATTGCGAATAAAAACTCTCAAGCCATTTTGAGTGCACAAGACGCACTTAAAGCAGCTCGTCAAAATAAACAAGTCGATGCCCTACCTGCTCTACTTGAGCAACTGAAAACCCACTCACTTGAGTTTAACGCTACACTAGATGCAACACACTTCAAAAGCCATGAGGTTGCTGCGCTCAGTGAAAAATTTAAGCAAGTTCATCTTCTGGGAGTTGAGCTCGCACAAGAAAATACTAAAAATCCACCACAGATGGATCGCATCACTGGATTAGAAGCGCAAATCAGCGTGATACAACAAAGTTCTGTCAGTGAAATGAGAGCCTTACAACACATGATTTACCCTCAACTGAATTCAGGGGCATTAAACAACACGCGACAACAGGTAAAATCAGACCCTGAGCTCAATGTTACAGCTCATACTCCACCCCATAGCACCTCACATCTGAGTCAAGATAATGCCGCAGACATCAAACATGACCTCATTGCACTCAGAGCACAATCAAGAGCAACCAAACAAGAAGCTGAAAGCTCAATGATGGAGATAAAACATGCCTTGGAAACGCATGATATGAATGCGTTGACAACTGCAATTGAAAAATCAAACAAACGCATTCAAAGTCTGAATCAAAATTACGATGCTGTGTCTCTAAAAAGCTCAGAAGTCACAGCCGCTCGTGAAAGGCTAAAAAAGGACAATAATCTTCAAATTGAAATGGGTAATATCATCCTATCGGACTCACCAGATCGACAGAGGTTTGCTGAGTTGAGTAATAAACATGACAATTCTCAAAAAATGGTTGAGATTGAGATGGAAGCACTTCGGCTTAAAGCCAATACAGCGTCATGATGCATTCATGTATATTTGGTGAATGCTATTTTTAGTCGAAAAACGCCCTAATAGCTTTTGATAACCAGATGCTCCAATATAGCCCGCGACCATATCCATGACCTTATCTACCTTTTAAGTAGTGTACAGACTTGCCTCTTGGATAAAATTCAAAAATGATATTAATCGAAAAAGTCGTCCCAGTTATATTTCGAAATATCAATCAAAAAACAGAAATATTAGTGTTTAAACATCCAATTGCGGGTATTCAAATCGTAAAAGGTACAGTTGAAGTGAATGAAGAGTTAGAAACAGCGACTCTGCGGGAGCTTTACGAAGAGTCTGGTATTTTATCTGCACATATTCACTCATATTTAGGTTTACATCATCCATCTGAGCAAGGCCCGAACTGGCATGTATTTATCTGCCATAGCACAAAAGCTTTAAAAGAGCATTGGACACATTTTTGCAATGATGACGGTGGATTAGAATTTAATTTCTTTTGGCACCCTCTGTTTGAGTCACCAAGCGCTGAATGGCATCCATTATTCCAAGAATTACTAACGTTTATTAAATCAAAAATTGAACCCTAATTTGGAAAAGATTTTATATTCGTTAGAACTAAAATAATGTTTATTAACAAAGACTTTATGTCTATTTTTTAACGGTGATAACTATTCTGTTTAATTTACTGACGGTCTTAGATCAACATATACACCATATCAATCTCTGGACATAGATAGCCCATTGAAGTTAAAGCTGCTGTGACTTGCCCCCGATGATGCGTTGCATGGTTAAACACATGCAATAATGTAGCAGCATAGGGTAGGCTCATTTCTAGTCCAGCCGATGTTTTGTAGTGTAAATCATGTCCAAATTTTTCCACATCAACATGTTTTAAAAAGTCTATCCAATGGTGAGCTCTGCTTTCTAACTCAAACATGAGTTTATCTTTTCTACGATGGTATTTAACTTCAGTAGAGGCGATGGTTTCGATGAAAACCGAGGAAACCATAGATAATGCTCCCCCACAAGCAAATGATTCAACGTTCCAGAAATAGTTTTGAAGAACAGTCCGCATTCAGCATTAAAATCTTCATCAGAGACATTTTTTAAAGCTTGGTTTAATTTTTGAGTAGACCATACGTTGTAACGAGCGAATAATTCAAACGTTTTTAAATCCATTTATAAAGCCATACATGAAGTTCTCTAAAATGAGCATAATACACAGGATGAAAAACACCTAAGCCTTTCATTTATAGTGCAGAATATCTTTTAATTTTCTCATACACTCTCAGCTTCACTTCAACATTTGACTCAGCCTCAACTTAGGTGCCTTGATAAAGAAAATTGCATTACCACATAAAATCAAAATCACCCCAATCACCGCATTCATATGCCATTGATACCCTTCCCAAAGAGTCGAAATCACCAAAGCCACCAACGGAAATAACAAGGTACTATAAGCTGCCTTGCCTGCCCCAATCCTTCCGACCAAATAGAAATAAGCAGTAAAGCCAATCACTGAACCAAAAACAGCCAAATACAATAAAGCACTCACTGCACTAAATTCCATAGCGGGGAAAAACTCGTCGTGTTTAAATCCAGCAATCAACGCCATCAGAAGTGAACCATATAGCATGCCATAAGCATTGGTGGTGAAAATATCCAGACCGTATTTTTGATGACGCGCACTGATCATATTGCCCAGTGAAAAACCATAAGTGCCCAACACACAAAGACCAATCCCTATCAGCGTATGGTTGTTTAAGGTACTTCCCACCACATCATGCCAAAATAAGGCAATAATGCCCAACCCTCCCAACAAAGCCGCAGGGTAAAAACGTGTAGAAACCTGTTGTCCAAAGAATAGTTTGGCATTGAGGGTATTAAAAATGACCGCCATCGAAAAAATAACGGCCTCCAAACCGCTACTAATATATTGCACCGCATAGTAAAAACAGACAAAGTTAAAACCAAAAATACAGCACGCTTGTAACATACAAAACAGATGATCTTTTACAGCCAATTTTTGCAGTTTTCGGCACAACACAACAAAAGCAAAGAGCACCAGAGCTGAAATAAAGAAACGCCAAAACACTGCCACATTGGTCGATATTCCACTTTGTTGTTGCAGACTTATCGCAATCCATGTCGTTCCCCAAATCACGACCACCAAAGCATATAACAGCGCATTCATACTCTTTCAATCCAACTCAAACCACTCACGCTATTGTGCTTGGTTTAGCTGTCCCATTGCTTGCACCTTCTTGTGGTCACTATCATGAACTTGTGGTTTTTTTTACTGGTTTTCGGATATAGATGACAAAATGAAATCAAAGTCCTACACTCATTCTTCCATTCGGCACTCCGTATAGATGATGAAATATCAGATTCTAGATCAATTACAACAGCATAAAGCCCAACTCCTCGACTCGGTCGAGTTAGGTTCGGGCATGCAGTTGGCCATGTGGCAAAACAACCAAGACCGCGTCAGTGTTTGCAGTAACCACCATACCCTTAGCATGTACATTCAAGGGGGATATCACAGTTATCAAAAAACAGCACAAGGTTGGCATAATGGCGGTGGGCCAGATCATATGTGCCTGATGCCACAAGATTTTGAGTCAACTTGGGATTTGCGTGACCCCCTGACTTTTGTGCATCTGTACTATACTGAGCAACATCTACAACGCGTCGCCGAACAGGTGTGGGATCGTGAGCCGAGCCAAATTATTTTAAATCCACAAAGTTTCGTGGCCGACCCACAGATTTCGATGATCTACCGACACTTTTTACTCAATGGGGCTTGGCAGAACCGTGAAAATCATTTGCAGATGAGTACTGCCACGACACTTCTGCTCAATCATTTGATTAAAAATTATAGCCATACCGAGTGGCAAGCCCCTGAAGTCAAAGGCGGGCTGTCTCCATATAGCCTGAAACAGTTATTAGAATGGATTGATCAACATATTCAGCAAAGCTTGACCTTGTCAGATTTGGCCGAGCAAACGCAGCTCAGTGAATACCATTTTGCCCATATGTTTAAGCAATCCATGCACATGCCACCACACCAATATGTAATGCAACGTCGACTTGAACTGGCACAGCAAGCGCTACAGCAGACGACTGCCAATATGACGGAGATTTCGGAACAGTATGGATTTAGCTCCAGTAGCCATTTTAGTCATCGCTTTAAAAAGCACTTTGGCTATTCTCCATCCCAAATGCGGAAAAATTAGAACCCTTCGATAGGATAAAGCGCAGATTTGAAGCTGGGCAACAGCAAGATTTGTCTAAATTTCAATCTTTTTGTGTTTTTAGTAGTTCAGTTAGCCTATATTTAAATAACAATCAGAGTTCGGCATTAAATTTATGTATGTTATATGAGACACGGAAACGTCATCCACAACCTACGTGGTTTTTTATAAGATATTTTTTTTGCGAAATAATGAATAGATTCCAAGAATTAAAACAGGTTTTGTGGATGACAATGGTTTTGCTTACTTTTCCCGAAAGAAAAGTAGGTCGAACCGAAGGTTAATCCTGCTATATGAATTAAAACGGTAAGACTCTGATATAATTATTCTTTTATTTGTAATATGTTAGATAAAAATCATCGAACTCAGGTTAATATAAAAATAGTGATTATTTATGATGCAAAGTATGTGGTTGCCCTGAGATTTGAAGAAAGCTTAAAACAAAAAAAGAAGATAAAGCTTAAGCCTGATCTTCTTTTTGACCGTACATCCAAGTCGCTGCGATATATACACAAAAGCCCGCAGCCATCACTAAACCTGTCAACATGTTCGATGTCCTATAGTTTGATAAGTGCATTATGCGAAAGTTTTATGACAAATTTATGACAATATTGTCATATTTTAAATGTTAGTATTTTTTCAATATATTCAAAATCTTAATATAAAAATCATACCTATTGATTCACTTTTAGCATGAAATATTTCATTCAACTTAGGCAATTTTGTCATATTTACAACCTTATATGACCTCACTTTCTCGTCAATTTTGTTCAACTATTAAACTTTCGCCCAAAGGCTGCGTAAAACATCCACAACCTCGACATTTTGTCTTATAATTTAGCCCGCTAGCTATCAGCCCGCTCAAGAGATATTTGTATGACCACTATTATCAAGCAAGATGATTTGATCACATCGGTCAAAGACGCGCTTCAGTTCATTTCTTACTATCACCCACAAGACTTTATCCAAGCGATGAGCCGTGCGTATGATCGTGAAGAGAACAAAGCTGCGAAGGATGCGATCGCGCAAATCTTAATTAACTCGCGTATGTGCGCAGAGGGCCACCGCCCAATCTGTCAAGATACAGGTATCGTCAACGTATTCGTTGAAGTGGGTATGGATGTTAAATTTGATTTAACCATGAGCTTAGACGATGCAATCAACGAAGGCGTACGTCAAGGTTACTTAGAAAACTCAAATGTACTGCGTGCTTCTGTATTGGCTGACCCAGCTTTTGGTCGTAAAAATACCAAAGACAACACCCCTGCTGTGATCTATCACAAACTTGTTCCAGGCAACAAAGTGGATATTACTGTTGCAGCAAAAGGTGGTGGTTCAGAAAACAAATCTAAACTGGCTATGCTCAACCCATCAGACTCAATCGTGGATTGGGTACTAAAAACTGTTCCAACCATGGGTGCAGGTTGGTGTCCACCAGGAATGTTGGGTATTGGTATTGGTGGTACTGCTGAAAAAGCCATGATGCTTGCAAAAGAATCGCTCATGGAAGAAATCAACATGGACGAATTACTTCGTCGCGGCCCTGAAAATAAAATCGAAGAACTTCGTATGGAAATCTTCGAAAAAGTAAACGCACTCGGCATTGGCGCGCAAGGTCTAGGTGGCTTAACCACAGTTCTAGACATTAAAATTAAAGATTACCCATGTCACGCTGCGGGCAAACCAGTCGGTATGATTCCAAACTGTGCAGCGACTCGTCACGCACACTTCCAACTTGATGGTACAGGTGTTGCACACATTCAAGCACCAAAACTGGAAGACTACCCATCTGTCACTTGGGATTCATCAACTTCTAAACGTGTTGACCTCGACAACATCACCCAAGAAGAAATGAACGCTTGGCAACCAGGCGACACCTTACTTCTGAACGGTACCATTTATACGGGTCGTGATGCTGCACACAAACGCATGGTCGACATGCTGAACAATGGTGAAGAACTTCCTGTCGACTTAAAAGGTAAATTCATTTACTACGTGGGCCCTGTAGATCCAGTCGGTGATGAAGTGGTTGGTCCTGCTGGCCCAACAACAGCAACACGTATGGACAAGTTCACACGTCAAGTGCTTGAAGCAACCGGTATGTTCGGCATGATCGGTAAAGCAGACCGTGGTCCTGCTGCTGTTGAAGCAATCAAAGACAACAAAGCGACTTACTTGATGGCAGTGGGCGGCGCAGCTTACCTTGTGTCTAAAGCGATTCGTGAAGCTGAAGTGGTTGCTTTTGCTGACTTAGGTATGGAAGCGATTTACAAATTTGTAGTGAAAGACATGCCTGTATCGGTAGCAGTTGATGTGAATGGTACCTCTATTCACGCAACAGCACCAAAAATTTGGCAAGCCAAAATTGGTAAAATTCCAGTAGTCGATGCTGCAGCGGGCTAAAACTTAAGTTTTACTTTTTTGGATACCCTTAACATGCTAAGGTCATGTTAAGGGTATTTTTTTACCTATTTTTATAGACTTAATCAAAAGATATAGACCAACAATGAAAAAATTAAATCACATGCTTTACGGTATCGCCTTATGTGTCCTCAGCACAGCTTCTTTTGCAAAACCCGCGACCGAAGCATCGGTAGAAAAGGCGCTTAAACTCGGCGATATTAAAGGCACTTTAGCGCAGTCTCAGCAAGAGATGCGCCCTGTCTATGACCAACAAGCCGAAGAAATTATTAAGAATATTTTTAAAACATCTACACTTAATCCTGAACAACAAAAAGCTGCCAAGCAAATCGCTGAAATCACCGCATCGTTTAGCAGCAAATTGATTTCAGATCCAAAATTTATGCAAATGCTAAAAGATGTCTACATGCAGACCTTTACCGAAGAGGAAGTGTTGGCCAACATTCAGTTTCTCGAAACACCTCTAGGCCAGTCTATCAATAAAAAAAGCAGTAAAATGATGAGCGAAATCATGCGCAATAGCATCGCCATGTCTGCGGAAATGATGCAAGATCCTGCTATTCAGCAGGAAATGAATCGTCAAATTGAAAAGACCCTTACACCATTATTTGATCAAGCAAAAAAAACAAAATAGTTTACTTACCAGGTTAAAGGATTCCACAGCTTAAACGGCTTCATCAGTTGAACATCTTCATTTGGGTCATATTTTGCAGGTTTAAGTTTTTGCGCTTTCTTTCGTAACTCACCCGTGTGTTGATCTTCAGCTACAAAGTTATAACTGTTGGACTTTAACTGGGTAAATGCAATTTCCTGAATCGCAATTTTTTCAGGGATAACCGCCAAAGGCCCTGCAACCTCTCGTCGGGTAGCCAAGTTCTCTTCATCATACTTGATGAAATAAGACTGCCCCGCTTCTACACTAAAATCGAGATATTTTGGCTTTTGGAAATGATTAATGCCCAAAGGCCTACTGCTCGATAAACGATAAGTTCCCGCGGGCAATTCGACCCAATAGTAATGATTGTTAAGCAGGCTTGGAATACGTTCTTTATTAATAAATAAGCTCGAAGCCACAATTTCTTGACGGTTCCATTTTGAATCTGGACGGTATAGATAGACGATCGCAGCTTGTTCATGTTGAGGTTGAACACGCTGAAAACGCTGTCCTAATTTTTGATTGACCCAACCACCTACGCTAAACACCCCAATACGATACTGCTCAATCATGCCAGGGTCGTGATCAAAATCGACCTCATGACTGAGGGTTGATGTTAATTCGGGTTGCTCTACTGCAACTTTCCCATGACAACCCAATAAAATTAAACTGCTTAAAAGCGTAATCGTCATTGCACGCATGACTATTCCTCACGGCATATTTTTTATTTTGATACTGAATTTTTAGTTTTAATCTAGGCATCCCAGCCTATGATGCAGAGTAGCATTCCCTCTTTTTTTTGAATACAAAAAAACGTGTGAAAACACTCGTTTTTCACACGTTTCAGATGAATAACAACTTAAGCGGACTTTGAGTTAATCACTTTTAAATCAACTTTAGCTGTATCTTTCTGTTCAATTCTTGGTAAACGCTCTGGCTTAAATACTGGTGCAGCCGTGCCGTTAATCACGTCCTCATTCACCACAACCGTGCCAACATCGGTACGACTTGGTAAATCATACATGGTTTCAAGCAGCGTATTTTCCAAAATAGAACGTAAGCCACGTGCACCCGTATTGCGGTCTAAGGCTTTTTTCGCCACAGCGCGCAGTGCCGAGTCTTCAAAAACCAGATCAACATTTTCCATATCAAACAAATGTTGATATTGACGTGTCAGCGCATTCTTCGGTTCAGTCAGAATTTGCATCAAAGCTTCTTCGTCTAGCTCTTCCAAAGTCGCAATTACAGGTAAACGACCAATAAATTCTGGAATCAGACCAAATTTCACCAAATCGGTCGCTTCAACTTGACGGAACAAATCAGACAATTTCTTGCCTTCATCTTTCTTCTTCACTTCAGCAGTAAAGCCAATTCCGCCTTTTTCTTGACGCTGTTGCACGATTTTCTCAAGACCAGAGAATGCCCCACCACAGATGAACAAGATATTTGAAGTATCAATTTGAATGAATTCTTGCTGCGGATGCTTGCGACCACCTTGAGGAGGAATAGAGGCAACCGTACCTTCGATCATTTTTAGTAAAGCTTGTTGTACGCCTTCACCCGACACATCACGCGTGATCGACGGGTTTTCAGACTTACGGGTAATCTTGTCGATTTCATCGATGTAGATAATACCCTTTTGTGCTTTTTCTACATCGTAGTCTGCTTTTTGTAGAAGCTTTTGTACGATATTTTCAACATCTTCACCCACATAACCTGCTTCAGTGAGTGTCGTTGCATCTGCCATTGCAAAAGGCACATCGAGAAGGCGTGCCATGGTTTGCGCAAGTAAAGTTTTACCCGAGCCTGTTGGTCCTACCAATAAGATATTACTTTTCGCAATTTCAACAGCCTCATCGTGCTTATGCCCACCATGGGTCGCCTTAAGGCGTTTATAGTGGTTATAGACAGCAACAGACAAGGTTTTCTTTGCCACATCTTGACCAATCACATATTGATCCAGTGCCGCACGAATCTCGTGAGGTTTAGGCAGTGGTTTTGCCGCCCAGTCACCCGACTCAACTTGTTGACTGGTTTGCACCAAGTCTAAGCATACGTCCACACATTCATTACAGATGTACGCGTCCTCGCCTGCAATCAGCTTCCCGACCTCAGACTGCGTTTTACCGCAAAATGAACAATGCTTTTGTCCTTGAGGATGTTCGGACATATTCACTCCAATTCTAAACTTTTAAAACTTATGGACGTTTAGATAACACTTCGTCCACGAGACCATATTCTTTCGCAGCTTGTGCTGTCATAAAGTTGTCACGGTCAGTATCACGTGCCACAGTCTCAAAGTCTTGACCACTGTGCTCTGCCATTAAACGGTTTAAACGTTCTTTAATGAACAGAATTTCACGTGCATGAATTTCAATATCAGATGCCTGACCACGGAAACCGCCTAACGGTTGGTGGATCATAACACGTGCATTTTCAAGGCAATAACGTTTACCTTTCGCACCAGCATTCAATAAGAATGCACCCATTGATGCTGCCTGCCCCATACAATAAGTCACAACGTCTGGCTTAATGAATTGCATGGTATCGTAAATCGCCATACCTGCAGTCACTGAACCACCTGGTGAGTTGATGTAAAGGTGAATGTCTTTATCTGGGTTTTCCGCTTCTAAAAACAACATTTGCGCGACAATCAAATTTGCCATGTTATCTTCAACTTCACCAGTCAAGAAGATGACGCGCTCACGCAATAAACGTGAATAGATGTCAAATGAACGCTCACCACGAGATGACTGTTCTACAACCATTGGAACTAAAGCATTTTCGATAGTTGGAATATACATACGTTTATTTATTCCTAAATTTTTTGTTACTCAACTCATAGTCACAATATGAGGGATAATTGCTGAAAATGCAAAATATTCCCAAGTAAATAACAGATATTTTTTGCATAAGCTTTGTGAACCCAGGGCCTTTTACCACCCTAAATCATAATAAAAAAGGCGCTCAAAGCGCCTTTTTTACTTTAGCTAAACTTAGCCTTGTTGACGAGCTTGTTGCTCTTTCAATAAGTCTTCGTAGCTTACAGCTGTATCCGTTACTTTAGCAGATGCCAAGATGTGATCAACCACTTGGTCTTCTAACACAACAGCTTCAATTTGTGAACGTTGTTGTTTGTCATTTTTGAAGTATTCAATCACTTCAGCTGGATCTTCATAAGAAGAAGCCATGTCTTCGATGTAAGCGTCAACACGTGCTTGATCTACTTCGATTTTAGCATCCGCTAAAACTTTGCTGACAAGTACGCCTAATTTTACAGATTTTTCAGCTTGTTCTTTGAACAATTCATCTGGAAGCATGCTTGAATCAAATGCTTTCGCGCCTTGAGCACCAAACTGCTGCGTGAACTGTTGAATCATTTGTTGACGTTGACGGTCAACTTCTTGAGCAACCATAGACGCAGGAAGCTCAACTTCGTTTGCAGCAACAAGCGCATCAAAAGCTGCACCCTTTACTTGGTTACGTAGACCATTTTTCACTTCACGCTCCATGTTTTTGCGAACGTCAGCTTTTAATTTTTCAACGCCTTCTTCTTCGGTTAGACCAAAGATTTGAAGGAATTCAGCATCAACTTCAGGAAGTTTTTGCTTTTCAACAAGCTTCACAGTGATTTTGAATTGTGCAGCTTTGCCTGCAAGGTTTTCAGCTTGGTAGTCTTCAGGGAAAGTAACATCAATCACTTTCTCTTCGCCTTTCTTCATACCAACGATGCCGTCTTCGAAGCCAGGAATCATACGACCTGAACCTAAAACAAGTTTAAAGTCTTCAGCAGAACCGCCTTCAAACTTCTCACCATCTACAGAACCTTCAAAATCAAACGTCACTTGCATGTCTTTTTTAGCCATGCCTTTTGTTTCAGTCCAAGAAGCACGTTGCTTTTGAAGGTTTTCAATCATCTGGTCAACGTCTTTGTCGTTCACTTCAGATGCTTTACGTTCAACTTCTAAACCAGCAAATTTAACTTCAACTTCTGGATAAACTTCAACAGTCGCTTCATATACAAGCGCGTCGTCTTTTAATTCAGATTTTTCAATGTTTGGCATACCAACAGCATTGATTTTTTCTTGTTGGATTGCTTCGAATACCGTGTCACGAATGATGTCGCTTACGACTTCTTGGTAGATACCTGCGCCATATTCACGACGAACAACATTTACTGGCACTTTACCTGGACGGAAGCCGTTGATCTTCACAGTTTTAGCAGTGCGTTTTAAGCGAGCTTCGAACTGCTCGTTAACACGGCTCGTCGGTACAGATACATTTAAACGACGGGTAACACCCGAAACCGCTTCAGAAGTTACTTGCATGGCTTCCTCAATATTTTGGTAAGAACAATTTTAAAAAGTGCCACATTATATGACAACATTGAACGATATACAAAACACCTGATTGAAACCATATATTTTTTAATTCTTTTATCCGTTTTTTATTTTCCACGCATCTCCACATTTCCACTAAATTAAGTACAAAGTATTATATTTTTTATAGTTTTTGTTGCAAATGATAAATACTACCATTAAGATTTGCACCATAATTGAACATTTTTGCTTTTTTTCTCGTCCGTCATTGGAACTCTAGTTATGAGTAAGTTTAATCTACACCCTCTTTCACTGGCATTGCTCGGGGCAATAGCCACGCCTGTTTTTGCAGAAACAACAACTGAAGGTTCAGCCACCCACCAGCTTTCCACCATTGTGGTTTCAGCTGCTGGCTTTGAACAAGATATTAAAAATGCACCAGCTTCTATTAGTGTCGTAACTAAAGAAGATATAGAAAAGAAAAATGCGACCAGCATTGCCGACCTATTGGCTGATGTGCCGGGTATTGACGTTCGTTCTGGTGTGGGAAAAACATCAGGATTGAATATCAAAATGCGTGGCCTAGGCAATGACTATAGCCTGATTTTAATTGATGGTCGCCGCCAAACCACCTCTTCAGATGTCACTCCTAACGGCTTTGGCGAAACATCAAATGGTTTTTTGCCACCTTTAGCCTCTATTGAACGTATTGAAGTCATTCGCGGACCAATGGCAACACGCTATGGTTCCGAAGCGATGGGTGGTGTGATTAACATTATTACCAAGAAAATAAGTAATGAATGGAATGGTAACGTCACTGTCAGTGGCAATGTCATGGAAAGTAATGCTGAAGCCGACTCATGGAAAACCAGTTTTGTCTTGAATGGTCCAGTCATCCATGATCGTTTAGGCTTACAACTCCGCGGGAGTTATTTAGACCGTCAACGTTCAGAACGCATTGTGGCGGGTTCAACCTCTCGCGACCCACGCCCGAGCAAAGCTGAAAACTATGATATCGGTGGAAAATTACAATTTACATTAGATGATAAAAACTCTTTCTGGGTTGATGGTTTTACTTCAAACCAAACCTATGACAACTCTGACCAGCGATTAGGTAACTTTTTTAGCCGTGGTGGCATTGCAGGCTATGAAGATGAGTTAGAGTTCAATCGTGTGCAAATCTCAGCAGGACACGATGGTAACTACGATTTTGGTCAATGGAAAACGTACATTAGTCAAAATAAAACTGAGACCAAAGGTCGTACTATTCCAACTGATGCCTTCCCTACTTTAGCAGGCCTACCACGCACCTTAGAAAATACAGATTTAGTTTTTGATTCACATTTGGTTGCTCCAATTGCGAACCATAAACTCACTGTGGGTACAGAATATAAAGATGTCACCATTGCCGACGATATTGCAGGTATGGGCAAAGAATTTACCCAAGATACATGGTCAGTCTATGCAGAAGATGAATGGAATCTATTAGATAACTTACATTTCACTTTCGGTGGTCGTTATGAAGATCATTCAGGATTTGGGGGTCACTTTAGTCCACGTGCATACCTAGTATGGAATACAACGGATGCTTTAACGCTTAAAGGTGGTGTAAGTACAGGTTATAAAACACCATCAGCCAAGGACTTATACAACGGTATTATTGGCTATAGCGGTCAAGGTACAACACCAAGCCTTGGTAATCCAGACTTAAAACCAGAAACATCTGTTAACTACGAACTCGGTTTAAACTATCAACCTACAGATACTTTAGACTTTAATGCTACTGCATTTTTTAATGTCGTCGAAGACAAGATTGTGTCTAGGAATTTTTCATGTGCAACCAATGATTGCTCAAACTTCAATAGCAATGTGACTTCTTATAGCAAAAGTTTCAATGCCGATGAAGCAGAAATTTATGGCTTAGAAACATCGCTTAAATATCAAATCATTCCAGAATGGGATGTCAAAGCGGCCTATACTTTTACCGAATCTGAAATCACTAAAGGTGCAAATAAAGGCTATGCGCTTGAGTCAACGGCTAAACACTTATTTAACCTAACATCGACTTGGCATATTAATGATCGTCTTGATGTCTGGTTGCAACACGAATATCAGTCAGGACGTCCTCGCTATCTAGCAACACCAACTGGTGGCGAAATTAGTATTGAACGACATACAGACAATCAGTTTTCTGCTTATAACCTATTCAATTTAGGGACAAGCTATCAGTTAAATCATCATGTCCGCATTAATGCTGCTGTAAACAATCTATTGGATAAAGACTTTACTGAGTATATGGATTATGTAGATACCAACGGTAATGTTCAGCAAGCCTATAAATATTTATCTATTGGCAGAAGCTCTGAAGGAACCTATTTACCCGGTCGTAACTATTGGTTATCCATTTCTTATGATTTCTAATGATACCTAGCACCATGTAAAAAACCTGCTTCGGCAGGTTTTTTGAAGAGCTACATGGAGCATATAGATCCAACACAATTCCTCCATATTCATCAGACATTTTTGAAAATGCTACTGATAAAAATATAGATTCTAAATTTCAATAATATTACAAAAATACAATCTACTTTTCCAATAGATATAAAAATCAAGTAAATATGTTGTTTTTATTACATTATTACATTTATTTTTCCAGTTTAATTCATTCTTAACATCTAAAATTTCAATGTAACAATTAGGAAACAAAAAATAAGAATCATTATTATTCGCATACTAATTTACAACGCTAGAACTAGACTCGTTATGGCCTTCATCAAAACACGTAAAAAGCTGGTTTCTTCAGCAATCGCTTCAACACTTTCAGTGATTGCAGTCAATGCTGTTGCGCAAGATCAAGTTACGCAACTAGAAACAATTCACACGGAAGCGGCAGCAGAACAAAGTTTGAAAGTCGATAAATCTGCAAACAGCAAATTTGTTGCTCCCCTACTGGATACTCCAAAGTCTGTTGCTGTTATTTCTAAACAGTTGATTGAAGACACTCAAGTTACAACGTTAAGCGATGCTTTACGTACCGTACCAGGTATTACCCTCGGTGCTGGTGAAGGCGGAAACCCAAATGGAGATCGTCCATTTATCCGTGGTTATAACTCAGAAGGCTCTATATATGTAGATGGTGTAAGAGCAGGAACTTCTCAAAATCGTGAAATGTTTGCAGTAGAGCAAGTCGAAGTAACGAAAGGTTCTTCTTCAATGTTAGGTGGTGGTGGTAATGCCAGCGGTAACATCAACTTAATTTCTAAAGTGGCTAAAAAAGGGGATTCTTTAGAAGGTTCTGTGCAAGCAGGTACTGATGATTACCAACGCATCACTTTAGATGGTAACAAAGACTTCGGCAATGGTATTGCTGCTCGTGTTGCAGTGATGGGACACCACAATAATAAAGCAGGTCAAGGTGATGATGGTTCAGAATACAAACGTGCAGGTATCGCACCAAGTATTACTTTTGGCTTAGATACACCAACTCGTGCCACTTTAAGTTATTATTATTTAAAAACAGATGATACACCTGATGCTGGTGTTCCATACAATAATCCTAACAATTATGCTGCTGGTTCTGGTAAACCAATTGATGTTAAGCAAGGCATTTATTATGGTTGGAAAGATCGTGATTTCCAGAGACAAGAAAACCAAATTGGTACATTTAAATTAGAGCATGATTTAGCAGATAATTTAACAATAACGAATGTTGCAACTTACAGCAAATCAAAAAATGACTATGTATGGACACAGCCCGATGACAGTCAAGGTAACTTTATTAACTCAGCAACAGGCGAATTAAAAAATAAAGGTATCTGGCGTCGTGCCAATACTCGTACAACGGATATTGACACTTTCAGTGACCAGCTTTTTTTAAATGGTAAATTCAATACTGGTGCATTAAAACATAGTTTTATTGCAGGTGCTGAATACTCAAAACTAGATGGTGACAAAGGTACTTATGTCGTTACTGACCCAGCGACAGGAAACAGCACTGCAATTGGTGGTAGTACTACAGCTGGTGCATGCACCCTTGCCAACTCAAATGGTTGGTGTACATCTACATTTAACCCAAATTCAAACGATCCTTTCCTTGGTTCTATACAAGCAAATAAACGTGTAACAAATACAACTACCGAAACTACAGCATTTTACCTCAGTGATCATATTGAGATTACGCCTCAATGGTTGGTAGATTTAGGTGCTCGTTGGGATAAATTTGAAACAGAATTAACAACATATAAAAATGGAACAACTGTTCTTGCAACACCAACTAAAGTAAATAGCGATTCTGATTATTGGAGTTGGAATGGCGGTGTAACATTTAAACCAACAGAAAATGGTAGCATTTATGCAAGCTACTCAACATCTGCAATTCCTGTAGGTATTGATGCAAGTGAGAGCAGTGAAACTACTCCATCTAATGCGATTAAAAATTTAGACCCAGAAAAAGCACGTACATATGAAATTGGAACTAAATGGGATCTATTGAATGACAAACTGAATTTAACCGCATCAATTTTCCGTACTGAAAAGCAAAATACACGTATACAAATTGATCCAACCACATATACAAATGGTGGCGACAGTAAAGTCGATGGTATTGAACTTGGCGTAAATGGCAACCTTACCGATAAATGGGCTGTTTCAGCTGGCTACACGTATTTAGATAGCGAACAGACTAATCCTGGCCCGTCTTGTACTCGTGCTGGTGTCTGTACATATCCTAATGCTGCTAAAGGTAAACGTTTACCAAATGTACCTAAAAACTCTGCAACTCTTTGGACAACCTATGCTTTCACTCCTGCATTCACATTAGGTGCTGGTGCAGTTGCTATGGACAAAGTCTATGGTAATACCACCAATACCAAATATGTTCCAGGTTACGTTCGCTACGATGCTATGGCACGTTATAACGTTAACAAAAATGTGAATCTTCAGTTAAATATTAATAACTTGACTGATACACGTTACTTCACTAAAGCGTATGCTTCTCACTATGCAACTGAAGCTGAAGGTCGTAGCGCAGTACTGTCTTTGAACTTCAAATACTAAGTGAACCGACTGAATCTCATGCATTCATGATCGAATTATATAAAAATAGCCTCTCTTTGAGGCTATTTTTATATATGCTTAAATATTAAAGATGTTTTTCCTTTTCAGCAGGCCGTATTGTGATCCACCATATTCCCCATGTGTTAAGCAAAGAACAAGTACAATACTTTCGCCATGAAATGGCAAAAGTCGAGTGGATTGATGGTAAAAAAACCACAGGATCACTCTCAAAAAATGTAAAACAAAACCAACAACTCCCTGAAGATCACCCTCTCACTCAACACTTAGGCAATATCATTCTAGAAGCACTCGGAAAGCATCCATTATTTCTATCCGCCGCCCTACCCTTAGATATTTTACCACCTTACTTTAACCGCTATGAACAGGGGGAAACCTTTGGCTTCCATGTCGATAATGCCATTCGTTGGATTACTGGAAGCAAAGATCGGATTCGTACCGATTTATCCTGTACTGTTTTTTTGAGTGAGCCTGACGAATATGAAGGCGGAGATTTGGTCGTAGAAGATACTTATGGTTATCATGAAGTAAAACTACCTGCTGGAGATATGATTCTATATCCATCGACTAGCGTACACGAAGTCACCCCTGTAACTCAGGGTTGCCGCGTGGCTTCATTCTTTTGGGTTCAAAGTATGATTCGTGATGATGCTGATCGTCATATCTTGTTTAATCTTGACCAAACTATCCAAAACCTACGTGTGCAACTGAGCGACCAACATGAAGAGGTGGTAAAGCTCACTAGCCTGTATCATAATCTGATGCGAAAATGGGCTGAGCTTTAAGTAAAACTAATAGAATTAGTCCATTTTGAAGCATGGATTGACTATGCTTCAATGGAAGCCATACACTTTTCATATAATTATAAGATATTGGTTTAACTATATTTTTACCATTTGTTTTAATTCACCATTATATTTAGTTTACTTTTCACCAATCATTATTGTTTTCCTTAATTAATAAAGATTTATTAAACATTATTTCCATACATACAAGTGAATTTTTCAGCCTAAAAACCATTGTTAACGATAATTATTATCAATAGAATTCGCAACCACAGTTACATAGCTTAACAATACCTCCATGATTACTGCACTTTATGGTTCGACCCGAACTGAACAGTGATGGAACTCTGTCGTATATTATTTGGGACACCGACAATGGCAAAAATCAAAAGCCGTAAACATAACCGTACTGCACAATTTGTTGCATTAGCAGCTTCTCTCCCACTGATGGCACATGCAGCAACGCCAACAAAAGATGATTCAACTGTGCTACCTACCATTACAGTGAAGTCGGAAGTCGAAAGTAAATACAAAACAGACAAAGTTAGTTCTGCAAAATACACCCAACCTTTAGTTGATACACCACAAACGATTTCTGTAATTAAAAAAGAATTACTCAAAGAACAAGGTGCAACATCTCTAACTGAAGCATTACGTAATACACCAGGAATTACGTTACAACTTGGGGAAAATGGTAATACCAGTGCAGGCGATTCTTTTCAAATGCGTGGATTCGACACCAAAAACTCAATTTATGTCGATGGCATTCGTGATATTGGCGCCGTGAGCCGTGATATCTATAATCTTGAGCAAATTGAAGTCGTTAAAGGACCATCAGGGGCAGAAGCTGGTCGTGGTGGTGCGGGTGGATATATTAATCTCGTCAGCAAATTACCGCATTTAGAAAACAGCCAAGAAGTTTCTGCAACTTACAATACAGCAGAACATGTACGTCTTACTGCAGACATCAACCAAGCCCTTTCTGAAGGGTCTGCACTTCGTCTAAATGTAATGGGTCAGCAAGGCGGGGTAGATGGTCGTGACTATGTAGAAAATAATGGTTATGCCATCGCTCCATCTATTGCTTTTGGCTTAGATAGCGATACACGTTTTTATTTATATTCACAGCATATAGTACAAAACAATATCCCAGATGGTGGTATTCCAACCATTGGCATGGACGGCTTTTACTACAACAACACGGATACAAAACTAACCCAAGCTCAAAGAGACATCATCAATACTGCTGTGAATGCAGCAGAACCTGTTGATCGCGAGAACTTCTACGGTAGCGTTAATGATTATGAAGACGTTGAAGCCCACATGTTTACAGCCAAAGTTGAAAGTGATCTAAGCAAAGGTGTGAAACTCACCAATATTTCAAGATTTGGTAAAACTGAAATGAATCGCGTCTTAACGGGAGTGAATGCTTTAGTCATTAGCAATCTTGCAACACCTAAAGATCCAGACTCATGGTCTGTAGCTCGAACTCGCCAAGGGGTCGATCAAGAAAATAAGATTTTGACCAACCAAACTACACTCAACATCAACACTCAAACGGGTGCGATTGAACATGACATCGTTGCTGGTTTAGAGCTCTTACGCGAAGAACAATACAATAAAACATTAAGCACACAAACCCCAGGGAAAGCTGCTCCAAGCATTACATCTGCAAGTTTATACACACCTAACCCTTATCAAAATTTACCAGACCTCGTCTACACGGGGGCATATGCCAATGGCCAAACAGATACTGTCGCGGCCTATTTATTTGATACTTTAAAATTTGGCGAACGTTTCCAGCTTAATGGTGGGGTCCGTGTCGATTATTACGACACCCAATCCGATGCTTTAACCGTCACGACGAATTCTTCTACTTTAGCCGTGACCCGCACACCAAGCCAGTTGAGTACGCATGGTACACTGGTCAGTTGGAAACTCGGTTCTGTGTTTAAACCAACCCCTGCAAGTAGTGTGTATGCTTCTTATGCGAAATCATTGACACCACCAGGTACGGCATTCGTTCTCAACAATAGTGCCAGCTCAGCCGCAAATGCTGCGAATGATCCAACTGTTAAGCCACAGGGAACCCATCATTATGAAATTGGGACAAAATGGACATTCAATGAAGACAAACTCATTTTAACTGCTGCGGCTTACCATACAGAAAATGAAAACCAAATTACTCAAGATCCGATTAGCTTACTGTACATTCCTGAAGGAAAAACAACAGTTAAAGGTTTAGAGTTAGGTGCTGTTGGTCAATTGACACGTGCGTGGAATGTCTCAGCAGGTGTTGCCTTTATGGACACAGAACAAGAAAACCAGCAAACCTATAATGCAACGACTAAAGTGTGGACTGAAAATGATTCAGTTCGCTGGTCGCCTGACTGGACTGCAACGTTGTGGACGACTTATAGCGTAGCTGGTTTTAGAGCGGGTCTTGGAGCACGTTATGTAGATGAACAAAAGCGTGCAATTAGCACAGGTTCAACCGCAACAACAACCATGCCTGTTATTCCAAGTTATGTGGTATTTGATGCCTTACTGGGTTATACCTTTAATGAACATGCCTCATTAAATCTAAACATCTACAATCTTGCAGATAAAGATTACATTAGTACGCTTAATAATAGCGGTGCACGATTAGTAATGGGACAACCACGCTCTGCGGCACTGACCTTTAACTATAAGTTCTAAGAACCAAACTAAAACGCGTTTAGACCTCAAACAAATGTAGTGTATTATCCCAATACACTACATTTTTACATTCAAATCTATCTTAGCCAATGGCCAGCTTGTCCCAAGGGGAGCCTAAAACGATATGATGCTACATATTCCAGCTGTGTTAACCAAACAACAAGTAGCGCAAATTCGACACCAACTGGATCATAGCCATGCATGGGTTTCAGGACAGGATAGCGCAGGTGCACAGGCACAAAAAATTAAAAGTAACTTACAAATTGATGTACATAGTGCAATTTATCAAACACTTCACCCTATACTTTCACAAGCCATCCAACAAAACACTTTAATTCGATCTGCAACTTTGGCAAAACATGTGTTAACCCCGATGTTTAATTGCTATCAATCCCTTGGCGCATACGGCAACCACGTGGATAGTGCAATACAGTTTAGCTCGGATGCAGGACAAGCAATTCGTACCGATGTTTCCATCACCGTTTTTCTGTCAGAACCGCATGAATATGAAGGCGGTGAATTAATCATTGAAGATCATTATGGTAGCCATGAAGTCAAACTCGACGCAGGCGATGCGATTATTTACCCTGCAACCAGTCTACATCGTGTTGAACCCGTGACCCAAGGGAAACGGATTGCTTCATTTACGTGGATGCAAAGTATGGTCAAAGATGATTGGCAACGCAGTATGCTATTTAACTTGGACATGACCATCTTAAAACTACGCCAACAGCTCGGGGACAGTGAAGAAGTGCTGAATCTCACTCACCATTATCATAATTTATTACGTCAATGGGCTGACTTATGAACACTGCATCAATCTTAGCACCACTCACCCAAATTCCTGCCTCCCTGCAAACCGTTGCAGACTATGAGCGCCAAGCAGAAAAACATCTGCCAGAAATGGTTTGGCACTATTTGCAAGGTGGTTCAATGGATGAGCTCAGTGTTCAGAATAACCTCGCTCAATTCCAAAACCTGCACTTAATACCACGCATGTTAAGAGATCTCACTCAAGGCAATACGAGCTGTGAAATCTTAGGACAAAGCTTTCCACATCCTATTTTTGTTGCACCGATTGGTCATCAACAGCAGTTTCATCCTGACGCAGAAGCTGCAACCGCGTTGGCGGCTGAAGTACTCGGCAGTAATATGATTTTGAGTACTTTTACCAATACCGATATGCGCACATTCAAATCAGAGAATCCCTACAAATGGTTTCAACTGTACTGGCAAGGTGACCGCGATAAATCTTTGGCTTTGCTTAAACTCGCTGAGGGACAAAATTTCACCGCCATTGTCATCACTGTAGACTCACCACATACAGGGATTCGTGACCGTGAACGTCGTGCATTTTTTCACTTACCTGAAGGCATGCAACACCCACATACCCCTGCTCATATTCCGCTACCTGAACTGCAAGAAGGTGATCATCCCGTGTTTAATGGCCTAATGAAAATTTCCCCTACATGGGAAGATATCGCGTGGATAGTTCAACAGACTGATTTACCCATTCTGTTAAAAGGCATCGTCAGTCCACTCGATGCGCAACTGGCCATTCAACACGGCGTACAAGGCCTGATTGTCTCCAACCACGGTGGTCGCGTTTTAGATACCTGCATTCCCCCATTAAAAGCCTTGCAGCTCATCAAAAAGACCGTACCTAGTGACTTCCCGCTTTTATACGATGGCGGTATTCGTCGCGGTTCAGATGTATTTAAGGCGATTGCCTTAGGTGCTTCCGCAGTTTTAGTTGGGCGACCGTGTATTTATGGTCTGGCCACCGCAGGTGCTTTAGGCGTTGCCCACGTGCTTAAAATCTTAAAAGAAGAGTTTGAAATCACCATGGCTTTGATGGGCACTGCAACCCTTGCAGATATACAGACAGATATGATTATAGAGTTTTCATAACCCTCTATAAATAGCGAATGAAATGAATCAAATTCGTTATTTATAGAAAAATATCAAACACATTGAAAACATATGCGGAAATATTTCCCCTATAGCGCCCAATAGCGGGAAATATTTTTTCAGATACGACTAAAAGCCATAAAAAAAGAAAAATCTTTTCGACTTAACTGCATTAAACTCTTCAATATAAGCTTACAAGGTTACTCACGGTAAATCTAAGTCGTATCAAATATTTACGTTTACAAACACCCTGAAGACTCCCTTGTAAATAGAGCACATAGACACAATCTATATAAATAGTAGGTTGCTTTTTCTTACCCACTCAAATGCAACCCATACTATGTAAGGAGTTACCTCATGATGTTAGCTGATCCAAGTAAAAAATATCGTCGCATGTACCAACGTGTTGACTTGCCAGACCGTCAATGGCCAAACAACGAAATTACAAAAGCGCCTATTTGGATGAGTACTGACCTACGTGATGGTAACCAAGCAATTTTTGAACCGATGGATATGGAACAAAAATTTAAAATGTTCCAAATGTTGGTCAAAATTGGTTTCAAACACATTGAGATCGGTTTCCCTTCTGCATCTCAAATTGACTTTGACTTTACTCGCAAATTGATCGAAGAAAATCACATTCCAGACGATGTCTATATCGAAGTTTTGGTTCAAGCACGTGATCATTTGATCCAACGTACTTTTGAATCTTTAGTCGGCGCAAAACGTGCGATTGTGCATATTTATAATTCAAATGCCCCAACCTTCCGTCAAAAAGTCTTAAATGTCGATGTTGCGGGTGCGAAAAAATTAGCAGTTAATGCAGCGACCAAAGTTAAAGAATATGCAGCACAATATCCTGAAACGGAGTGGATATTCCAATACAGCCCAGAGTGTTTCTCTGCAACCGAATTAGACGTTGCAAAAGACGTGTGTGATGCAGTCACGGAAATTTGGGAAGCATCTCCAAGCAATAAAGTAATCTTAAACTTACCTGCAACAGTTGAAGTTTCAACACCGAATGTTTATGCAGACCAAGTCGAATGGATGCACCGTAACATTGAACGTCGTGATGGTGTCATCATTTCGGTACACTGTCACAACGACCGCGGCTGTGGGATTGCGGCATCAGAATTGGCGATTATGGCCGGTGCAGACCGTGTCGAAGGTTGTGTGTTTGGTAATGGCGAACGCACAGGTAATGTCGATGTTGCTGCAATTGCCTTGAACATGTATACCCAAGGCGTTGCACCAAACTTAGATTTCTCAAATATTAATGAAATTATTGCAACGGTAGAAGAATGTACAGGCTTGCCTGTTCACCCTCGCCACCCTTATGCAGGTGACTTGGTCTTCACAGCGTTCTCTGGTTCACACCAAGATGCCATCAAAAAAGGCTTCGAGTTCCAAAAGAACGAAGAAATTTGGGATATGCCGTACTTACCTATCGACCCGAAAGACTTGGGTCGCGACTATGATGCTGTAATCCGCGTCAACTCACAGTCTGGTAAAGGCGGTATTGCTTACTTGTTAGAAGCAAATTACAACGTGGTCTTGCCACGTCGTATCCAAATTGAATTCTCTCAAACCGTACAAAAACGTACCGATGAGGAAGGCACTGAAATTACCGCACAAGAAATTTGGAAATTGTTCAAAGAAACCTATGTGAATACCAAAGATACACATTATTCAACCAAAAACTACCGTTTATATGACAACAACGGCAAGCAAGTGGTTGAACTTGATGTTGAAGTAAATGGTGAAACGCAGCAATTACGTGGTGAAGGCAACGGCCCGATTTCTGCAATGTTAGATGCTTTACAGTTACCAATTGATGTCTTGAGCTATGAAGAGCGTGGTATTAGTTCGGGTGCCAATGCAAAAGCACTGGCTTTGGTTGAATTACAAGTCAAAGGCACAGGCAAATCAGCATTCGGTGCGGGTATTCACGACAACATTGTGACCTCATCAATTGAAGCGATTATTGCGTGTACCAACCGCTTAATTGATCAAGGTGTGTTAAGCACAGATCAAGTCATTGCTGCTGCGGTATAAGTATTAGCAATAATAATTAGCACTAAAATGACTTTAGAAGGATACCCTCAAGTGGTATCCTTTTGTTTATTAATCCCAAAGATTTAAGGCGTATTATTCCTGTGTCTTTTCCTGCTGACTCCGTGGGTATCGTTACTCCACAAAAGTTTACTTTTGAAGAGCCGTTAGAGCTCGAATGCGGTCGTATTCTTCCTCGTTATGAATTGATGGTTGAAACCTATGGGGAACTCAATGCAGATAAATCCAATGCGATTTTAATTTGCCATGCGCTATCAGGACATCATCACGCCGCGGGTTATCATCATGCCGATGATAAAAAACCGGGTTGGTGGGATGCTTGTATTGGCCCAGGTAAAGCGATTGATACCTCGAAATTTTTCGTGCTTGCACTGAACAATATTGGCGGTTGTAATGGTTCTACGGGTCCAACTTCGCCAAACCCTGAAAATGACAACCGCCCTTATGGCCCAGACTTTCCTTTAGTCACCGTCCGTGACTGGGTTAAAACCCAAGCCATTTTATCTGATCATCTGGGCATTCATGTCTGGAGCGCGGTGATTGGCGGTTCATTGGGTGGTATGCAAGCCTTGCAATGGTCGGTTGATTATCCTGATCGCTTGCAAAAATGCGTGATTATTGCCAGTGCGCCGAAATTATCGGCTCAGAATATTGCCTTTAACGAAGTCGCACGCCAGTCAATTTTGTCTGATCCAGACTTCCATGATGGTCGCTATCTTGAAAATGACAGCTATCCAAAACGTGGCCTAATTTTGGCACGCATGGTCGGTCATATTACCTACTTATCTGAAGAAGCCATGAAGCAGAAATTTGGTCGTGACCTAAAGTCAGGCAAATTTATGTATGGTTTCGATGTCGAGTTCCAAGTCGAAAGCTATTTGCGTTATCAAGGTGAGCAATTTAGCCGTAACTTTGATGCCAACACTTACCTGATTATGACCAAAGCTTTGGATTATTTTGATCCTGCACGTGAGTATGAGCAGTCTTTAGTTAAAGCCATGTCACAGACCAAATGTCAGTTCCTCGTGGTGTCCTTTACCACCGACTGGCGTTTTACCCCGCAACGCTCACAAGAAATTGTGGATGCGCTGATCACCAACCACAAACCGGTGAGCTATTTAGATATCGATGCTGAACAAGGCCATGACTCATTCCTGTTCCCGATTCCTTTGTATGTAAAAGCATTACGTGCATTTCTGGGCGGTTCTGAACACCTTCAAGCAACATCTCAGGGGGCTGTGTAATGCGTATTGATCATCAACTGGCAGAAAAATGGATCAAACCTGATTCCAGCGTACTCGATTTGGGCTGTGGTGACGGTGAATTACTGGCCCATATGAGCAAAAAGCACAATATTCGCGCATATGGACTGGAAATTGATCAAGAAAAGATTGCAATTGCGGTCGGTCGCGGGTTAAATATTATCCAACAAGACTTAAACTTGGGTTTAAGCCGTTTTGCAGACCAGTCTTTTGACTATGTCGTTATGGCACAAGCCTTGCAAGCGGTAGATGCACCAGATGTTTTATTACGTGATATGGTGCGCGTAGGGAAACAGGCAATCATTACATTTCCTAACTTTGCCCACTGGAAGACCCGTTCTTTCTTGGCACTGAAAGGAATGATGCCCGTTTCTGAAGCTTTGCCGTACATGTGGTATAACACACCCAATATCCACTTATGTACTTTCCGTGATTTTGAAGCACTTTGTGCGGAAAATAACATCAGAATTATTAATCGACTCGCTGTAAATGGGGATCAACAAGATAGTTTACTCAGTAAACGTCTCCCGAATTTGTTTGGTGAAGTCGCAATTTATCGAGTGAGCGCTCTATGAAAAAACTATTCTTAAGCACGACGCTACTGGTTGGACTTTTGAGCATTCAAGCTCATGCAGATTATGTTTCCCCAACCACGTCTGTTGCGAGTCAAGCTGCACAATATTCTGTTATGGATATCAATAGCTTAATTAAAGCAGCAAAAGCAGGCCAGCCTGCTGCACAGTTCTATCTTGCAACCAAGTACCAACAAGGCAAAGACATTGCTGCAGATGAACGACAGGCTTTTGCTTGGTATAAAGCTGCTGCTGATCAAGGTCTTTCGGCGGCTCAGCTGAATGTGGGACGTATGCTTGCAGATGGTCTAGGCACCAAAAAAGATGAATCTTTAGCACGTCAATACTTTGAAAAAGCAGCCAGCCGTGGTGATAACCGCGCAAGCTTTAACTTAGCCATGATGGAAGAGCAAAAGAAAAATTACATGGGTGCTTACCAATGGTATGAACTTTCAACCCGTGATGGCATGCTCGACAATAAAGTAATCACGCTTTCTGAAGGCAAGAAAACAGCCTTGGCAGCAAACTTAACCCAAGATCAAATTCGTCAAGCACGTGACCGTGCAGACAAATGGATTCAAGCCCAATAAGCTTTTATTTCCATACTCAGCACCTTCGGGTGCTTTTTTATTGCCTATCCATGAGTAGGACTTGTTAAAATAACCGCATAATTTTTAAAGCACGGATCTTTCACATGGCATCAACTGATTGGTTATCTCAAGGCACGTTAGTCCTCGCAAGCAATAACAAAGGCAAAATTGCTGAATTTGAAAAATTATTTGCAGAACTCAACTTACCTGTCGAAGTGATTGCTCAAGGTAAATTGAATATTGAAGATGCCATTGAAGATGGTTTGAGCTTTATTGAGAATGCCATCATTAAAGCACGCCATGCCTCTAAAATTTCAGGAAAACCTGCCATTGCAGATGACTCAGGGATTTGTGTTCCAGTGTTAGGTGGTGCACCTGGGATTTACTCTGCGCGTTATGCAGGTGAACACGGCGATGATGCTGCCAATAACCAAAAACTATTGGCTGAGCTCAAGCCATTGCGTAAAGAAAGTGAGGCCATTGAAGGCATGTTTGTATGCGTTTTAGCCTTAGTACAACATGCCGATGATCCCCTTCCTCAAATTTTCCAAGGCATTTGGAAAGGTGAAGTACTCGAAGCTGCTCGCGGTGAAAATGGGTTTGGTTATGACCCACTGTTTTGGTTACCGAACTTAGGGCTCTCAAGTGCAGAAATGAGCAAAGAAGAAAAAAATAAAATCAGCCATCGTGGTCAGGCGATGCAACTGTTTAAAGCCAGTTTGAAACACTAAAATCTAGCTTTACAATAGATCCCTCTCCTGCTTTTCAAAGATCAGGATGAGGGATTCTTTATAAACTCGGAATCAAAGCATGGATCAGTAAACCATACGCACCAATCAATATCGCACTGGCAATCGTACCTGATGCAATGTATTTCGCAGAATGTCCTGTACCTTGATAATATGTTTCTAAAGCCACAATATTTGCCGCTGGTGGCAATAAAAAGAACATCAACATAATGGCATAAGTCAAAACCACATGCGGAATGGGTAACCAAAAATACGCCACAGTACACAATAAAACGGCAATTAACATCCGACTAAAAATCAAAATGAGGCTCTGTTTTAAGTCGATCCAATGAATCCTGACTTTACTGAGCCACATGCCCAAAACACACATCCCTGAAAACGTCACCAAAACTTTATTTAACTGATACAGAAACTGAATCACTGGATGATGTTCCCACAGACTTAAATCCCAAACTGACAGTACAGCTGCGACACAAAGCGCAACTACAGGCGGAGAAAGCAGGACATTTTTTAAAATAAACTTTGGATCTTGCTTGGTTTCACTCACTGCAATTACGGCGCAAATATTACCAAAAAGTGACCCTCCAATATACAAAGCGACAATCGTGCTACTGGCTTCAGGGCCAAATATCGCCAAGGCAAATGGAAAACCCAACCATGCACCATTTAAATAACTCAAACACAGTACACGTAATTTATCTTTAAGCATGGCATAAAAGATAACAAAGAAAAAAATAGAGCTAAAAAAGCTAAATGCAATCAGCCACAGACTTCCCTCTTTGTAAAACACCATGTTGTAGATAATGACAACAGGAATCAGCAAACGTGCCAATAATGAAGCTAAAAGTGCACGAAACGATTTTAGCTTTTCGGCTCCCCAGTACCCGATCAGAAATGAAATGAGAGGAAGAATGAGCGCCATTGAGTTATTTTTTCATATAGAGAAAGGCTAAATCCTAGCACAGTCATAACGATCCAATAGGTGAAAGTTCACTTTTCTAAATGTCTTTTTTATCGCATGTTGTCTTGAAACTGAAATATGACCGTCACCTCCATGTCATACAAGCCTGTTGATATAGGGAAAACGAAAAATGATGAGGAACGACCCATGGCGGGATTATCAATTTGGCATGTACTAATTTTTGCAATTGTTGTGATTCTTCTTTTTGGTACAGCCAAACTCAAAAACTTAGGTAAAGACGTTGGTGGTGCTGTAAAAGACTTTAAAAAGTCGATTCGAGATGATGAAACAGAACAGGCACAGTTAAATGAGCCAAAAACAATTGATGCTCATGTCAAAAGTACAGAAAGTACGATCAAAAGCTAAGCGAGCATTGCCATGCTAAATGTCGGTATGACAGAACTATTATGCTTCGCTATTGTTGCATTATTAGTTTTAGGTCCTGAAAAGCTACCTGAAGCGGCACGCTTTGCAGCCAAATGGTATGGCAAAGCCAAACGCTTTATCAATAGTGTTCAAACAGAAGTCGATCGTGAGCTGAAGCTTTCTGAATTTCGTCAAGAAATCCAAAAAGAAATTGAACGCATGACTGAGTTGGAACAGCGTCTACAAAAGCAGCTTGATCATCTCAGTCAATCTGCTCCAATGGTCAAAGTTGAAAATGCAATAACCTATAAATATCAGTGGCTAGCCCCTTCTCCTTTAGCCCCATTTTCAATCAACCATCTTAAACAACATGCTACACCTATGCCCAACGCAGCAAATGTACCTATCCAACCTGAATTGAAGATCGCAGTATGAATCAAGTGTCAACAAGGCCCGACTCAAGCACAGGCCAAGATGAACAATTAGAACAAATGCCTGTCATGCAGCACTTAATTGTACTGCGTAAGTACCTATTTAAAATTGTTGGTATTACCCTGTTGTTGTTTTTTTGCCTACTGCCATTTCGTAATACAACCTATCAATTGCTATCAGAGCCATTACGCCAACAACTCCCCGTCAACTCCACCATGATTGCGACAGATGTCACAGCAACATTTATGGCGCCATTTAAATTAAATTTATTTGTTGCGCTGATGTTGGCTATGCCAGTTATCATCTATTTACTTTGGTCATTTGTTCGACCCGCACTCTATGAGAAAGAGCGTTTTTTGGCCATTCCTTTGCTCGTAGGGAGTATTGCACTGTTTTATATTGGCGTAGCCTTCGCCTATTTCATTACCCTTCCAGCCATATTACATTTTTTTATCAGTGTCTCACCTGAAAGTGTTGCACCGATGACAGATATCAATAGTTATCTCAGTTTTTGCCTGAAACTTTTTTTAGTGTTTGGACTCACTTTTGAAATTCCAATTATTACCCTCATCCTGATTTTAATTGGTGTGGTTAGCACTCAAAGTTTGGCTGAAAAGCGTCGCTTTATCGTAGTCGGATGCTTTTTCATTGCCATGTTTGTCACACCTCCTGATGCACTTTCGATGATTATGCTTGCAGTACCAATGTGGTTATTATTTGAAGTTGGTTTATTTTTCGGAAAACTATTAGAAAAAAGAAAAACTATAAGCCACTAAAGCTTAAAAAGAATCAATTTCTCTTCCCTTTCCTCCAACACTGTATGGAGGATTTTTCATTTGTAATTTAAAGCATCATCCTATCAACTTCTGTCTTTAAATTGACCCAAAACTGTAAATAAAACGTCATTTGCGCTTCCTACAATCTAGCTCAACTTACTTACAATTATTGATATGGACTTACTATGACAGCCACAACAAATCAGCCAAGTCGTCGTGATCTTTTAAAATGGTTTGCGGGAATTCCTTTTTTACCGCTTGGGGCAATGACAACCGCAGCAGCATTAAGCGGTTGTAATGACAGCGACAACGAAACCAATGTAACACCACCAGTGACAAAACCTGCAAACTTAAAAACAGCAACATTTACAGCAATGGCAGCACCGATTGTAATTGCTGACCGTGCTAAAACTTCGGTCAGCTCAAAACTCAAAATCGACTGGGATGACTCGACCAGTTCAGAGTACCAACTCGGCTATCAAAGCTTTTTTGAAACGGGTAATACAGTGCCTAAATGGGGCGGTGGTGAAATCATTGCTGGGGGCTATTTTAATGCCAAAGGTGAAGCCATTATGGATACATCTGTTCCAAGCTCACCACGCCAATTCTTTTCAGACTGCCCAGATGGCTCATCACTGATCCATTTAGAAGGTGCTCAGGTTGAAGGTGTAAGCAATCCAGTGTTCCATGTGGTGCAATTTGAATATGCATCCCTAAACTTAGCTGGCGTGAGCGAGTATGGCAACTTACCCTCCCCAATCGCGATTTTAACGCTAGACCAAAATCAAACGACAGGCCATTTAGAGCTTAAAAAATACTTTAATGTTGATACATCGGCAGTTCATGGACTATGGATCACGTGTGGTGCAAGTCTGTCGCCGTGGAACACACATTTATCGAGCGAAGAATATGAACCTGATGCATTTGAACAAGGTATTGGCGGGCCAAGTCCAAAAGGGATCAGCAAAAACTTCTTTGGGGATGAAACAGTCGCTAAACCATATAACTATGGTCATTTACCTGAGGTGATTGTCAACAAAGATGGTAGCGGTAGCATTGTAAAACACTTCTGCATGGGGCGTATCTCGCATGAGCTTGTACATGTTATGCCTGATAACCGTACCGTGATTATGGGCGATGACTACACCAATGGCGGTTTCTTTATGTTCATTGCCGATGTCGCAAAAGATTTGTCGGCTGGTAAGCTTTATGTCGCTCAATATGTATCTGAACTGACAGAGAGTAGCACAGGTCAAATCAAATGGATTGAACTTGGTCATGCAACCAGTCAAGAAATTGAAAACATGGTGAATGTTAACAATATTCAACCTAGCGATATTATGGAAAGTTTAACCACCAATCCAAATGACACGTCATACACCGAAATTATTTTAGCCAAGAAGAAACTTTGGGTAAAAGTAAAACCGGGTATGGAAAAAGCAGCAGCCTTCCTTGAAACCCACCGTTATGCAGCACTCAAAGGTGGCAGTATGGCCTTCACCAAAATGGAAGGCACCACCATCAACATTAAGGATAAAGTGGCGTATTCTGCTTTAGCCAACATTCAAGATTCAATGATCAAAGACAATGCGGCATGGGTTGCTGCGCACAATGTTTCATTTACGAAAAAAATCACCGCAGGTGGCGTGCTGGCACATGATTTAACAGCAGGCCAGAACACAACCGATGGTCAACCAATCGACAGTGAGTGGGTTCCACATCAATCTAAAATGTTATTGATGGGTGAAGACATCACAGTAGATAGTTTAGGCAACACTGCAAATCCAGATAAAATCGCAAGCCCTGACAACTTAAAGTTCTCTGAAACGCTACGTACGTTGTTCATTGGTGAAGACAGTGGGAACCACCCAAATAACTTCCTATGGGCATATAACGTTGATACCAAAGCAGATCCTGTACGTTTACTCTCGACCCCTGCTGGTGCAGAGTCAACTGGTTTACATGCGGTAGACTCTGTAAATGGTTGGACTTATATCATGAGCAATTTCCAGCATGCGGGTGATATGAAGAGCTTATCAGCAGATTTGAAAGCCGCAACTTTAGCCAATTACAATAATGGCTATAGTGCAAGTGTGGGTTATTTAACAGCAGACTTGATGCCATCTATTGAAAAGAAAAAGACTGAAACCAAAGCCTCTTAAAACCGACCTTAAAAAAATGCCGACATCGAGTCGGCATTTTTTAAGTCTTAACAACTACCCTCTGCTCAGTAATAAGCCCTTTCAACTCGCCCTGTTGCTGCTTTTCCAGCCAAGAGCAATGTTCATGAGTCATGCGCAGGAAGTTAGAGCAACGTGTACCATAAATTGGGCTTTGAATAAAAGTCGAAGACAATAACTCCTCCATGTCCTGACTAATCCCCGTTTGTGGTAACAAGTCGGGGATAATCTTACGCTCATCTTCCAAAATATCCCATGCAGCCATCTCCACATCACTTTGTAAAATATGGCTTTGTTGCAACATTGGTAAAAACTCTTGAGTAAAGCGTTTGCGTAAATGTTTGGTCTTCTCCCAATGTTCGGTCATTAAACCATTTGACACTACATATACGCCTTTAGGCAAAATCTGTGGTGCCTCACCACGATTACTCATATAAACAGCTTGATGACGATCACCCATAAACAAGTTAAAGCCCGCATAGTCACATTGTTGTTTCTCTAAGTCTTGTGCAAAACGAATTGGCGTTTGTTCCGACTCTAAAAAAGATTGAATCAAATGCCCACGAGATGTGGGATAACAGGTTTGATCACGACCATCGCGAAAGTTAGTCAAAACCGCCCAGCGCCCTGTGGGTGTAATACCCATCCACGTACCACCAGACTGCAAATCTTGCCCTGCAATAATCGGACTATTTTCCCACTGTTTTAAAGGACTCGAAGGACGCTGATAGAACTCATCTCGATTTGAAATCAAACACAATGGCAGATCATCCAAGACCTGCCATGCAATTGCCACAATGCACATAAACGATACTCATCATCTTTACACATTGAATGTACAACATTTTTCATCTCTTTCAGCTAAAATCTGTTCAAAACATAATGACTAGGAATATGCATGCTGACCTATCCAAATATTGACCCCGTCGCAATAGCACTTGGCCCTTTACAAGTCCATTGGTACGGACTGATGTATTTATTGGCCTTTTTGTTTGCTTGGGGACTGGCAAGCTATCGCGCTAAAGAGCGTGGCTGGACACCCGATATGGTCTCTGATCTAATTTTTTACGGTGCTCTCGGTGTAGTGATTGGTGGTCGTGTCGGTTACGTCCTCTTTTATGGTTTTGAGCAGTTCCTTGCCAATCCGATTTGGCTATTCCAAGTCTGGACAGGCGGCATGAGTTTCCATGGCGGCTTCTTAGGTGTAATGCTTGCCATGCTGTTCTGGTGTAAGAAGTACGCCATGACATGGTTCCAAACCCTCGACTTCATTGCTCCCTGTGTACCTACAGGTCTTATGTTTGGACGCTTTGGTAACTTTATTGGTGGGGAACTCTATGGACGCCCTGTAAGCGACCCGAACTTTGCGCTCGGCATGATCTTTCCAACCGACCCATTACAACTGGTTCGTCACCCCTCTCAACTCTATCAAGCCTTTTTTGAAGGCTTACTGCTGTTCATCGTCTTGTGGTGGTTCAGCTCAAAACCACGTCCACGTATGGCTGTGTCTGCCCTATTCCTGATTGGTTATGGTATAGCGCGTTTCATCGTCGAATTCTTCCGGGAACCAGACAATGGCCAACTGTTCATCGCATGGATGAGTAAAGGTCAGTTCCTTAGCCTACCAATGATCTTGGTCGGAATCTGGATGATGTGGTATGCCTACCAAAAGAAAATCTATGATTGGGGTCCACAAAAGAACAATGGTTAATTAACCGCTATGATTCAATATTGGGGGCATCATCGCCCCCTTTTTTATGGCTAAATTATGCTAAAGTGGTACTTATCTCAGTTTAAAATACATCATCCCCATGCTTGAATTTTGGTTTAATCCCTCGATTTCTGTTCTAAAAAAATTATTTATTTTTGTCGCGATTGCGATCGTAACAGACCTATTGTATTGGATGGAACCATTGCGTCTTGATGCGGTCTTGATGTTCTTAGGCACAGGGATTATTTTTCTGATTTGTCGTTATTGTAAAATTCATTTTGCAGGGAAAAATCCTACAGGTTTTTTATATCGCTTACTCACATGGATTCCGATTGCTCTACTCTTAGCATTGATTTTTATGAATATTAAAGATGGCGAGCTCCTTATTCCTGGTGCACAAGGTGTGGGCTTTATGGCATTAGGTATTTGCTTATTCTCCCCCTTATCTCTTTTGCATAACAACACTGCATCTGAGTCCAAATAAACCATGTTGAAATTTTGGTATTCTGAACGCTGTACCCGTCAAATTAAACTGATCGTGTCTATTGCAACTTGTGTGATGATTTTTATGGCAGCACAAGTTCAGCAGCTTGGCACGATTTTTATTGGTTTGAGTCTAGTGATTGGTATTACAACGCATCTGTTACGCCTTATCCCATTGAGAATGGTACCAGATCACCCTTATCGTGAAGGTTTTTCACGCTTAGTGACATTCTTTCCCGTCATTGCACTGATTTGCTTAATCGGCTATTTACCTCATCAGCATAAAATCGTGCTTGCGCTTCAGTGTATCGGCTTTAGCGGGATTGGTTTATTTTTAGTGTCAATCTATGCACAACGCGAAAGAAGATTTTAAGCAGAATATTGGAGGGATATTTATATCCTTTAATCCATTCGATAGTAACTATAGTTCACATTTTGATTACGGTAAACTGCATAACCACTTTGTTTAAAGTCTGAAACCCAGCCGTTACCTGAATAAGCGGCAATATGTCCATAACGATTTTTTGCAGTCCGGTCAATAATATAGATATCGCCTTTTTTAGGCTGATCAAAAGACAGGTTGATTTTGCGGTAGCCAATACTGGTTAAGGTTCTCCCCCAATCCGCCGCAGCAACGGGATGATTTTTAAACTGAGCACCCGCAGACTCTAGACCTAAGCGAATGCTTTTCGCACATTTCTGAGTACTGGTTTGACGAGTAATATTTTTTAGAAACCCCGTAAATTTTTCAATATCTACGCGTTGATTACTATTGATTGCTCTTTCTCTTGCCTTCTTCGAGGTCAGGATTTCAGCAGCGGTAACGTTTCTCTCTGACTGGGAACGTATTATGATATTGGTTTGCGCAGGCGCATAGACTTCGTTCATATTCACGTTTTGATCATAAGGCATACTAAAACCAACACTCCTCCCAATCATCAGGGTCTTACATCTTTTCGAGTTGGAAATACTAACCGCTCAGCATTGAACTTTCATGTTCTAAATGTAATATTTTTTTTCAAAGAACCAAGCCACTTTTCTAAAGTTCTATTTTCACTGTATTTTTTGAAATAAAGATTCATTTAAAAAATTAATTATCAAACAATCTATCAGTTAAAAGTCTCCTGTGGGCTATCATTTTTCGCTCAAATTTCCTGCATATTGAACTCCATATAGATCCAAATGAGTACGTCTTGCGGCACAAAAATAGCTATATTTTTTGGTTTCAACCCTGAAGAAAACCTCACATTGAAGCATCAGAATCCTTTTTAATGGCAAAAAGTGAAGCATGCCAAAACAGCAAATAATCGCACTAAGCTCAAATCCCGCGAAGTTCCATCCTCAGTAAAAAACAGCTAGAATGCGCATAAGTGATTACCCAAAAATATGAGAGAAATATGCGTCAATATTTGGACCTTTTACAACACATCCTCGACAACGGTGGCGATAAAGGCGACCGTACTGGTACGGGAACGCGGTCTGTCTTTGGTCATCAAATGCGCTTTGATCTTTCTAAAGGCTTTCCTTTATTAACCACTAAAAAAGTGCACTTTCGTTCGATCGTAATTGAACTGTTGTGGTTTTTAAAAGGGGATACAAATGTTCAGTATTTAAAAGACCATAAAGTTTCTATTTGGGATGAATGGTCTACCGCAGAACAAACTGCACGTTTCGGTCGCCCAGAAGGGGAATTGGGGCCTGTCTATGGTCATCAATGGCGTAACTTCGGCGCAACGAAAAAAGCCGATGGTCTATATGAACAAGATGGTTTTGACCAAATTACTTGGTTAGTGAATGAAATTAAGACCAATCCCAATTCACGCCGTCTGATTGTATCGGGTTGGAATCCACAAGAAGCTGGGCAAGTTGCTCTTCCTCCGTGCCATACCCTCTTCCAGTTTTTTGTCCATAACGGCAAACTGTCTTGTCAGCTCTATCAGCGCAGTGCAGATGTATTTTTAGGTGTGCCTTTTAATATTGCCAGTTATGCGCTCCTTACCCACATGATCGCGCAAGTCTGTGGTTTAGAGGTTGGTGACTTTGTCTGGACGGGTGGTGATACGCATTTGTATACCAACCATTTTGAGCAAGCGAAGCTTCAGTTAAGCCGTGACCCTTTAGGACTGTGCCAACTGCAACTCAATCTAGAAGTTAAAGATATTTTCGACTTCAAGTTTGAAGATATTGAAATCGTTGGTTATGAGTCGCACCCAGGGATTAAAGCTCCTGTTGCTGTTTAAACAGACTCATTGAATCTCGCTCAATCAGCGAGATTCGCATTTATAAAGAGATATTCTTCCTCGGCTTGAGGAAAAATAAATAATAAAACTTCACATTCGAGCAGCTTATGGCCTTTCAAAACTTAGAAGTTGTACATGTCGTTGCCATGGATCAACAGCGTTGCATTGGTAAAGGCAATGACCTTCCTTGGCACATCTCAGCCGACCTCAAACACTTCAAAGAAATTACGCAAGGCGGTGTCGTCATCATGGGACGTAAAACACTGGAGTCTATGGGGCGTGTTTTACCTAAACGTGTCAATTGGGTGATTACTCGCGACAGCACTTGGTCATTTGAAGGAACCAAAGTGGCATATAGTATCGAAGAGGCTTTAACACAAGCTGTTGCGGATGTTCAAGCATCAGAAAAGCCGAATAGCCTTTACATCATTGGAGGTGGTGAAATTTTTAAACAAACCATCGACATTGCTGATCGTTTAGAACTCACGCATGTTGAGCTCAATGTGCAAGGTGATGCGTACTATCCAACCATTCCGTCAACATTTAAAAAAGTCGCGTCAGAACAACATATTGATGACAAAACAGGGATTGCATTTGAGTTCGCAACCTATCAAAAATAAAGCATATTCTTCTTGCTAAAACATGATGCAGAACATGACAAATAAAGAATTTTGGCGAACGCTAGGTTTTGGATTAATTCACACCCTGTTTAGTATTTTTGTTTTGCTCAGTTCTATTTGGCTATGTTTTGCACTTTGGATTCAAGAGCCTTTCGGCTGGCTCATTAGTCGTATTTTGATTGGAACATGGATTGCTTTTGCACTCAGCGTATTAGGCATCTACATTAGTCACAACTTTTTTGGTCGCCGCCGCGATATTGTTATTTATATTCTTAGTTTTTTACTAAGCCTATCTTGGTATTTTGGTTTAGAGGCCCGCCAAGATCGTGACTGGAACCCAGAAGTCGCTAAAATTTTGTCCTATGAAAAACAAGGCGACCTTGTCACCTTACACAATGTTCGTAATTTCACTTGGCATTCAGATGGCTCATATACGGAACAGTGGGATACACGTAGTTTTGATTTGAATCAAATTACAGGTGTCAACATCATCACCTCCTACTGGATGGGACCGCAAATCGCGCATACTCTCGTCAGTTTTGACTTTGCCAATACTGCACCACTCACATTTTCTATTGAAATTCGTAAAGAAAAAAATGAAGAATTTTCAGCCATCGGTGGTTTTTTTAGAAAATATGAGTTGAGTTTAATCGCCTCAGACGAACATGATATTGTGTATACCCGCAGTAATATTCGTCATGAACAGGTTTATTTTTTTCCCATTCGCCTTGGACAGTCTGAAAGCAAAGCACTGTTCGCCGAGTATTTACGTAAGGCGGATGAGTTAGCCGAACATCCTAAATGGTATAACACCCTCACCAGTAATTGCACAACCTTGGTGTTTGATATGGTTCAAGCCATTTCCCAAGAGCAATGGCCAACAGACTATCGTATTTTAGCCTCGGGTTATTTGCCGAATTATCTATATGATTTAGGGGCGATCAGCCCACAATGGGATATGAAAACGTGGTATCAAAAAGCCCATATTAATCCACGTGTAAACAGTCATACACCTTTAACCAGTTCACAGTACTCTCAACTGATCCGCCAAGGTTTACCTGTTGACCAAACAGGTAAATAGATACAACCAAAAGTCATCAAGTTAAAACTAGCAATTCAAAACAAAATTTGCTTTGATAGTTCTCAGCATACATCACAATAAGAGTCTGACCCATGTTAAAAAAACTGATTGCAAGCAGTCTTTTAGCGAGTAGCTTAATTATGTCTGGCTGCCAAACTACACCTGCCCCATCCGATACCATTGAAATAGCCAATATTCAACAACTCCAGCAAAGGGCTTGGATTTTGACACAGATTGGCAATACTGAAATTAAAACAGCGCCAAATGAACGTAACATCCCAAGCCTTCAATTTTCAGCAGATAACCGCATCAGCGGGGCAGATGGCTGTAATCGTATTATGGGTAGCTATACCGTAGGACGCGATACGCTCACCTTGAGCCAACTCGCAACTACACGTATGGCTTGTTTAAACAACAGTACAGTTCCACAACAATTTCAGGAGGCACTTGCAAAAGTGACTCATTACCAAGTGTTTGGCAAGACGCTGAAACTACTCGATCGACATGGCAACTTGTTGCTACAGTTTGGTTCAGCGATTCAACCACGTTAAATCGTTGCTAAGAAAAGCCTGTAAACACAGGCTTTTTTAATCCGTAACGAACAACATTGTAGTGAACCAATCTGCCCTGATATCAACAGATATAAACACAATTAGGATTTTAAAATGCAACAGGCACTTTTTGGCGGTGGATGTTTTTGGTGTGTAGAAGCTGTGTATTTAGAGCTTCAAGGCATACATAAAGTGACCAGTGGTTATGCAGGTGGACATACCAATAACCCAACCTATGAAGACATTTGTCGTGGCGATACCAATCATGCAGAAGTCATTTTGATTGACTTTGATGAAACGCAAATCAGCTATGCGCAATTGCTCGATGTGTTTTTTGCCACCCATGACCCAACAACACTTAACCGTCAAGGTAACGATATTGGAACACAATACCGTTCTGTCATTTATTATTTTGACGATGTTCAACGTGCTGTAGCGGAACAGGCGATTGCTGACTTAAAAGCTGAAGGTCTCGATATTGTAACGGAACTCAGCCCAGTACCAACCTTCTATGCCGCAGAGGATTATCATCAGAATTTTTATGCACGGAATCCATCCCAAGGTTATTGCAACTTTGCTATCCCCCCAAAACTCATGAAACTCCGTTCTAAGTTTCAGGCTTTATTGAAAGACAGCAAATAACTCAATAACTGACCATAAAAAAAGCGACTTCAAGAGTCGCTTTTTTTATCATCTACATTTTTAGTTATCGCTAACAAAAGCAATATCTGCCAGTCCAGCCTCACTTGCACGAGACATCACTTGCGCGACCATATCGTAACGAGATTCTTTATCTGCACGAAGTTGAACTGTTGGCTTGGTTTCTAACGCACCCGCTTCATTAAAGCGAGTTTGCAGCTCTTCCAAGCTAATCACTTGATTATCCCAAGCCACTTCACCCTTCGCATTAATACTAACAGTAATCGCTTTAGGCGGCGGGTCGATAATATCCGCTGTCGTTTTTGGTAAAGTTAATGGAATTGATGGGTTGGCAACGGTCGCTGTCACCAAAAAGATGATCATCAATACCAACATAATGTCGATCAGCGGAATGAGGTTCATCTCATTCATGCCAGCATCGTTATCGTCACCCAATTGAAAAGCCATTAAGCTTGACCTCCAACTAAACCTGATTGAGTTGTTTTCGCCTCAGCACTTGCTGGTGCTGAATCTTGCTGCAACATAGTGTCAATCAACAAACCATGAGCTTGATCTTGAAGTTCATGTGCTAAGGTACGGTTCACACGTGCGCAGATGTTGTACGCTAATACAGCAGGAATCGCAACAGCCAAACCTAAGCCCGTCATAATCAGTGCTTCGCCCACAGGTGTTGCCACTTGTGCTAAGCCTGCTTGACCACTTTTACCGACTGCAACAAGGGCATGGAAAATCCCCCATACGGTCCCGAACAAACCAACGAAAGGCGCAAGTGATGCGATAGTTCCTAAAATAGAAACACCTTTCTCAGCATTTGCTTTTTCTGCAGAAATCTGACGAAGCAAAGCTTGTTCAGCAACAGCTTTGCGTTGATCAAAGTTTAGTGTAGCAATCTTTGATTTTAACTTAGCTAAAGCCTGTGAAAGTTGAGCATAAGCTTGTTGTTTCAATTGACGTGTACCCATAATACGTAAAACAAAAATGGTCCACGTTGCAATCGACATTGCCAACAAGATGAAATACAGTGTTTTACTGACTGCATCAGCATGTTGCCAATAAACTGAAAAGTTCATACTCGAACTCCTGATAAAGTTAGCGTTTTGTATTCAATTCTAAATCAAATGGTTGTACGGCCCGAATTGGGTAAGCCACACCATTCTCTTTATAAGGTTTAAACTTAGCGCCTTTGACAGCTCTTAAAATCTTTTCATCTAAAGCAGGAACGCCACTTGAACGCGTAATGCGGGCACTTACAATGACCCCTTTCTCATTTGCTTCAATCTGTACGACTACTTGACGGTTTTCACCTTGTAAATCTTGATTACTATAAACTGGTTTTGGAGAGCGGCTCCATTGCACACCTGAACCACCAATCGACACCGACTTAGGTGAAGTATCAGCAGGTTCAGCTTGCGTGACAGGTTTCGCTTGTTCTGGTTGTACGACAGGTTTTTCGACTTTTTTCTCTGAAATGGTCGTGGTAACTGTCGGCTTAATAGGAGTCTCTGTTGGTTTAACAACAGGTTTGACTACTTCCGCCTTTTTAACTTGTTGAACCTTTTCTACCTTTTTCGGTGGAGTCGGTTGTGGTTTTTCCACAATCTTCACTTCCTTCGGCTTAGTCGGTTCCTTTTTAGGTTCTTCCTTCGGCTTAGGCGGTAGCGGTTTTGGTGGTTCTTGAATTTTAACGAAACGAACCTTCATGGGTTCTTTTTCGATGGGTCTGAGTTCAGGAGCTTTCATGTGGCTCACCGCCCACAATACACCCATATGCCCCACCACAACCGCAACCAAAGCAGCAACAACTTTCTTTTTCATGGGGTTAGGTGTTTGCATAGGAGAAGTAACTGTTGAACTCATTAAAATCTGTTACCTAATTTAAGCTTAGCAGAGACATTGTCGGTTTCCACTATCATGCTTATCGGTTAGTACAATAAAGTAGCGCAATGATAAATGAGAAGTGTTTTCATTTGCAACTATTAATTTATCACTTTTTATGGTTTTTTCTAATCATACCTAAACAAAAAAGGCATACTTAATGTATGCCTTTTCTAATCATGTCCGCAATCTATTTTTATTGGAAAACGACTGTTTTGTTACCATCCACAATAATACGGTCTTCTAAGTGCCATTTCACTGCGCGTGCCAAGACATTACGTTCAACATCCTGACCTAATTCACGTAATTGATCTACCGTAAAGTCATGATTTACACGTTCTACGTCTTGTTCGATAATTGGGCCTTGATCCAAATCCGCAGTGACATAGTGCGCAGTTGCACCAATCAGTTTGACACCTTTTTCATGGGCTTGCTTATATGGATTTGCCCCCACAAAAGCAGGAAGGAAGGAGTGGTGAATATTGATTACTTTCATTTCCCACTTTGCCACAAACTCTTCATCTAGAATTTGCATATAACGCGCAAGTACCAATAAATCGTTACCCTGCATTAATTGATCTATTTCTGCATAAGCTTCGCGTTTATTGTCTTTGGTCACAGGCACCACTTCAAATGGAATACCAAAGTTTTCAACGGCTTCACGTAAAGTCTCGTGGTTAGAAACCACTTTGGTAATTTCACAAGGTAAACCACCGCGTGAATGTCGCCATAAGAGCTCCAATAAAGCATGGTCGACTTTAGAGACCAAAATCCCAACTTTCTTGACATCACTCACTAGCGCCAAACGCCATTGCATTTCATAACGCTCTGCAACATTTGCAGCAAAGGTTTGGGTGATACTTTCTTTACGCGACTGCAAATTGTCTAGTTCAAACTCAACACGCATGAAGTAACGTCCGCCCTGAGCTTCGGTCGCGTATTGATCAAGCGCAGTAATATTCGCGCCTTGATGATACAAAAAGCTCGATACAGCTTGCACGATCCCTGGCTTATCTTCACAAGTAATCAGTAACCGTGCTGTGTTAGCAGTTGTCATATTCATGTCAGTTTAAATCAGTAAAATGAAAATCAAGCCGAGTATTCTAGCGCTTTTTACTCGGCTGTCAAAACACCTTATGGCTTATCATCTGATTTAAATGCGGCCAAACTCGAAAACAGCTCCGAAGGTCCCATGGTATCTAATAAACGCTCATAGGTTTCACGACTCTCACCACGTAAATATGCCCCTTCTAAGAACACCATTTGACGTAGCGCCTGCCAGACCCACTTTTCTTCTAAATGGTTTGAGTCAGTAATATGCCCTGACATATAAAGGAAGTTAGTCCAGTTGGTCAGTACAATCCATAAATTGATAATCAAGGCTTCAATTTCAGAGGCGGTCATTTGCATCAGACCTGCATCCACAAAGGCTTGATAAATCTTTTGCCCTTGCTGCATTACTTGCCCTGCAAAACGCGGGTACATCTTACGAAAATCTTCATTATTTTCAACCAAATGATAGACATCTCGATGTAAAAAGCGATATGCCCACAATTGGCTACTTAACACCTGAAAATAACGAATTTTATCATTCGCATCCAATGCTCGGTCATCAGGAAGTGCAAGCATTTGCAAGGTCTCACCCTGATATTGCTCCATTAACTCTTTGATAATTTCACTTTTATTACGAAAGTGATAATACAAATTGCCTGGACTCATATTCAATTCAGCAGCAATATGGTTAGTCGTAACAGAACGTTCTCCACGCTCGTTAAAAAGCTGCAAGCTGAGCTGCAAAATACGTTCTTTGGTTTTCAACGTTTTAGTTTGGGACATCCTAAAATAACCATTCATTCAGTGCATTAGAAGACTAACACATAAAGTAACTTGACTAATTAGAGTAATTGCTCTAAAAATTAAACATAAATTGAAATGTGAAATGGTAGTGCGGTATGAACAGTCAAACAAAAACAACTTCATTGACACCACATTCTTATGATATTCAGCATCTGCATGATGTGCTTGAACAGCAAAAGTACGCTTATTTACGCTACCCACTGCCAACTGCAAAAGAGCGTATTGACCGTCTAGCACGACTTAAGCGTATCTTAGTTAAGTATCAAGATCAATTTGCAGAGGCAATTAATCAAGACTACGGCAACCGTTCAACCAGCGAGACTAAAATTGGCGAATTACTGACGTGCCTTGAGCATATTAAATATTATAGCAAGCATTTGAGCTCATGGATGAAACCATCGAAACGTCATGTTTCAATCATTCACCAACCAGCAAAAGCGTGGGTGCAGTATCAACCTTTAGGGGTGATCGGCATTATTACCCCATGGAACTATCCTTTATTACTCTCGATTGGACCCCTGATTTGTGCTTTGGCTGCAGGCAACCATGCCATGATCAAAATTTCTAGCTCATCGGCTAATTTTGGTCGTATTCTTGAAAAAGCACTCTCTGAAGCTTTCCCTCAAGAATTGGTTTCAGTGACCAATGGCGGGGGCGCAGTCTCCGATGCATTTTGTCGTTTAGCTTTTGACAAACTGATTTTCACAGGTTCAACCAATGTCGGTAAAACGGTCATGGCTGCTGCGGCTGAAAATCTGGTACCGCTAATCTTAGAGCTTGGCGGTAAGTCACCCGTATTAGTGCATCCTTCTATTCATTTAAAAGATGTTGCGCAACGTATTGCTGCAGGCAAACTCTGGAATGCAGGTCAAACTTGCGTGGCACCTGACTATATGTTCTTGCCTAAAGGTAAAACCGCAGAGTTCATTGATTACTTCCAAGCATGCGTAGAAGAAATGTACCCAGACATTCTGCATAATCCTGACTATACCTCGATTATTAATGCACGGCAGTACAATCGCTTACAAGGCTATCTTGAAAATGCCCGTGAACAAGGTGCACAAGTGATTGAAATCAATCCAGCCAATGAAATATTCACAGAGACACGTAAAGTTCCCCCTACCTTGCTAACAGGGGTCACGCCTGAAATGCGCATTATGCAAGAAGAGATCTTTGGCCCGCTGCTTCCCATCATGGAATATGATCAAATAGACGATGTTATCGAGTTTATTAATAGCCGTCCGCGTCCACTTGCTTTATACTACTTCGACTTTGATCAGGCGCGTGCAGATTATGTTGCACAGCGTACTCATTCAGGGCATTTCGGACAAAACACGGTTTTAACCCATGTCGCACAGGACGATTTACCATTTGGTGGTGTCGGTGCATCAGGTATGGGGAAATATCATGGTCCAGAAGGTTTCTTCAGTTTGTCGCATGAACGGTCAGTGATGTCGAATCCCAAGTTATATAGCTTGAAGTTCATTCTTCCGCCGTTTAACAAGCCAATTCACAAGTTGATTTCAAAGACCCTTCTTCGTTAAATGATCAAGGCATGATCTATCACACTCGATCATGCCTAGTTTTAATGAAAATCGCTTGTCTTTTAAGCGCATTTTTGGTATAAAACGCCCCTTGAATGATTTCATCCGTTTACTTTTAATGACTAGCCGCACAATCGGTGCTGTCTAGCAATGGAGTTCACCATGTCTAAGGTTTGCCAAGTTACCGGCAAGCGTCCAGTCGTTGGCAACAACGTCTCGCACGCCAATAACAAAACCAAACGCCGGTTCGAGCCGAACCTGCATCACCACCGTTTCTGGTTAGAAAGCGAAAAACGTTTTGTACGTCTTCGCCTAACTACAAAAGGTATGCGTATTATCGACAAATTGGGTATCGAAAAGGTTGTTGCTGACCTACGTGCTCAAGGTCAAAAGATCTAAGGAGTCTGAACCATGCGTGATAAAATTCGCCTAGTTTCTACTGCTGGTACAGGTTATTTCTATACCACAACTAAGAACAAACGTACTATGCCGGAAAAAATGGAAATCAAAAAATTTGATCCAAAAATCCGTCAACACGTAATCTTCAAAGAAGCTAAAATTAAATAATTTTAGTTTTTTGGAAAAAACGACCTGTATCAGGTCGTTTTTTTTTTC
>NZ_JBIQOD010000008.1:0-153417 GCF_044130335.1 Acinetobacter halobius | reverse complement strand
GACCTTCAAGGCGTTCAAGAAGCGTTTTTAATTGAGCTGAAGTATTTTGATCTAACATGGTTAAGCTCTCCAAAGCAGTCTGTAAAATTATTTGATAAAAGAATCATAGAGTAAATCTAAAAATAGATAAAACAGTTTGTTTTTATTTTAATAATCGGTTTTATAGATTTTAAGGTGTTTTCTTGAATCATTTCATAAAGCTATATGGGGAATTTAAATGATTTTTCAACTGATTCGCAGTTTAGTGAGCTGAAATTCGGTATGATCGAGACAGTTAAAAATAGGGAAGTAACTGATGCAATTACAACGTGGTATTTATCAACATTATAAAGGGCAACTGTATCAAGTCTTACATGTGGCAACACATAGTGAAACTGAAGAAAAACTGGTGGTTTATCAGTGTTTATATGGTGATTACTCGATTTGGGTGCGTCCATTTGCCATGTTTACTGAAACGGTAATGCTAGAGGATGACCGCGAGGTTGAGCGCTTTAAACTGATTCAAGAAGTATAAACGAAGCTAAGTAAAGTAGAGGGGATTTGATGATGCATGCAGAATTTTTGAGTAAAGTATCGGCCTTATATCATCGCTTTCAAGAACATGATAGTGAGCAAACAGATCGTATTGCACGCTTTCGCAATATTGAACCCGAGTCTGCACAATTTTTGGCGCAACTGCTTCATATTCAGCAGCCTGAGCAGATATTAGAAATAGGTACATCAACAGGTTACTCAACATTATGGCTAGCTTATGCGGCACAGCAAGTGAATGCTCGATTAACCACTTTGGAAATTGATGCTGAGAGAAGTCAGCAAGCCGCTAGTCATCTTGCGGATTTCAATTTATCCAATGGCGTTGAGTTTTGGGTCGGTGATGCAGCTGAATATCTGAAGCAGTCGCAAGCCATCTTTGATTTTATATTGCTAGATGCTGAGCGTGATGCTTATATCGACTATTGGCCAGATTTGAAACGACTAATGTGTGTTTCACGCGGAGTTTTGGTGGTTGATAATGTTCTATCGCATGCGGATCAAGTTGCAGATTTTATAGCACTTATTCAGCAAGAAAAGCAGTTTAGTTTGTCTACACTGGCGATTGGCGCAGGTTTGTTGTTAGTGACGAGAGATCATGAAAAACAATCAGGATAAATCCTGATTGTTTGTGCTTGAAAAATTAATGAATACTTAAGCGTGTAAAGTGCAAATCATATTCTAAATATTTATGAACAAAAGCTGTTTTATTATTACATCGAACTAAATTGTTATAAACAAATTCAGGCACGGGATGATACAACTCGCCTGAACCATCGGCATAGAAAATTTTTAAATAGCGTGAAGAAGCATTGTATTTCCAGGATGTTACCGCAATTGTCCCCATAAGCGACTCCCCATCATCTCAATGGAATCACAGCAAAATGGCTGCTTCTTTTAAACTTATGCCAAACTTGAAAAGTGATGTATTACAGTTTTGTAAATAAAAAAACCGTACATAAAGTACGGTTTTTTTAAGTGATCAATTAACGCATTTTCGCAAGGAAACGACCTACACGGGTAATGGCTTCACGTAGTTCATTTTCAGCAGGGAGGAATACCACACGGAAATGATCTGGTGTAGGCCAGTTAAAGCCTGTGCCTTGAACCAGAAGTACTTTTTCCGCACGAAGTAGATCAAGCATCAGTTTTTCATCATCTTGAACTGGATAGATTTCTGGGTCCAATTTCGGGAAGCAATACATCGCGCCTTCAGGTTTAACACAAGATACGCCAGGAATGTCATTCAACATTTGCCAAGCAATATTACGCTGTTCGTACAAACGACCGCCTGGGCGAATTAAATCATTGATTGATTGGTAACCGCCTAAAGCTGTTTGGATCGCATACTGTGCTTGGTGGTTGGCACACAAACGCATAGAAGCAAGCATGTCTAAACCTTCAATATAGTCGACCGCACGAGACTTATCACCTGTGATTGCCATCCAGCCTGAGCGGTAACCCGCAATACGGTATGCTTTAGATAAACCATTGAATGAAATACAGAGTCGGTCACCCGCTAACGCTGCTACAGAAACATGCTCAATACCGTCATAAACGATTTTGTCGTAAATTTCATCTGCAAACAAAATTAAATCATGCTTTTTAGCTAATGCAACGATTTGCTCAAGCACATGACGTGGATAAACTGCACCTGTTGGATTGTTTGGATTAATAATCACGATACCACGGGTGCGTGGTGTGATTTTACTCTCCATATCTATAATATCGGGATACCAGAAGTTTTCTTCATCACATTTATAATGAATCGCTGTACCGCCTGATAAATTTACAGCAGCCGTCCAAAGCGGATAATCTGGCATCGGGACGAGCATCTCGTCACCATCATCTAACAAGCCTTGCATTGCCATCACGATCAATTCAGAGACGCCATTGCCGATATACACGTCATTAACGTGCATATCTAAAATGCCTTTTTGTTGATAGTACTGACAGATGGCTTTACGCGCAGGGAAAATCCCTTTTGAGTCGGTATAACCTACTGCATTTGGCAGGTTTAAAGCCACATCGTTAATAATTTCTTGAGGTGCTTCAAAGCCAAACGGTGCAGGGTTGCCAATATTGAGTTTGATAATTTTATGACCAGCTTCTTCCATTTCATTGGCCGCTCGTAACACTGGTCCACGGATGTCGTAGCATACATGCTCGAGTTTAGACGATTTTTTTATTTCGCGTGGGGTTTGGAGAGTGTTCGGCATTTTGATGTTCTCGGAAAGAGTGGAGGTCACTTTTGCATAACGATATAAATAACTTTTAAATGTTTCTGTTGTTACTAGGTCCAAATCATGTTCATCTTTAAGTAAAGCAACAATTTTTTCATGCGTAAATCCCACCTGTTGATATTGTTTAATCACAGGCAGTAGATGTTTAAAAATAACGCTCTTTTTTTGCGACATTTTTTAATCCTAAGCAAGAATGCCTATAAGAGTAACATTAAAATTGCTTCCAAAAAAGCATTTAAGAAATAAAATTGCTCACCATGTTTTTAAATTTGCTTACTTTTTGCTTTTATTGGGATTATAGGTCTTTTGTAAATTGTGAATTAAACACTAGAAATTTTAAGATGAATCACGTAAATATGGGATTATCCTATTTTAAATAGCAAGATAGAAAGGGACCTAATCATGGGAAAGCTCAGTAAAACAGACCGAGAATGGCAAAGAGAGTTATCACCAGAGGAATTTCGCATTACGCGACAAAAGGGGACGGAGCCAGCTTTTACAGGTAAATATTGGAATACTAAACAAGCAGGGACTTACGTATGTCGCTGCTGTGGGACACCTTTATTTATTTCTGAAAATAAATATGACAGCGGTTGCGGATGGCCAAGTTTTTATAAGCCCGTAAATACAGCTGTTATAGAAGAGCATCAGGATACTTCACATGGCATGGTGCGTACTGAGATTGTATGTCATCACTGTGATGCTCATTTAGGCCATGTTTTTACAGATGGACCTGAGCCTACAGGTTTACGTTACTGTGTAAACTCGGCTTCATTAGAACTAGAAACACAAGAAAAAAGTGATGAGGATACTTATCCATGACAAACATTTATCAGTTTGAAGCGGAATTGTTAGATGGGAAAAATAAATCTTTTGCTGACTATGAAGGCAAAGTCCTGCTCATAGTTAATACAGCCAGTAAATGTGGCTTTACTCCACAATTTGCAGGTTTAGAAAAAATATATGAACAATACAAGGCACAAGGTTTTGAAGTTTTGGGCTTTCCTTGTAACCAATTTGGGGGGCAAGATCCAGGAAGTAATGAGCAAATAGGCGCATACTGTCAAAAGAACTATGGAGTTAGTTTCCCTATGTTTTCCAAAGTCGATGTGAAAGGCCCTGAGGCTCACGCCATCTTTCGTTATTTAACTAATAATAGTAAAGGTATTTTAGGTAGTGGGATTAAGTGGAATTTTACTAAGTTCTTAATTGGAAAAGATGGCAAAGTGATCAATCGTTATGCACCAACCACTAAACCTGAAGCAATTCAAGATGATATTGAAAAAGCACTGCAAACGTAAAATTTTTTGGACTGGTTGTGAATAGTCAGTTTCAGTCTGATGGTGTAGAGTTTTGGAGTGATTCATGCATGCCTTATGTGGAAACACGTAGGGCATGTGAAAGTCGTGCCTGTTATAAGTCGCATAGCCATTCCACTTTTTCGATTGGGGCTGTAGATGAGGGACGAAGTATATTTAGCAGTGCCTTTGCGGGAACACAAGCTATAGAAGTTGGTACGTTGGTCTTGATTCCAGAACATGTGGAGCATGCTTGTAATCCAGTGGAAGGACAAGCATGGAGTTATCAAATGATGCATTTAGATGCATCTTGGCTGAAACAACTTCTATATGAAACAGAGCAAGACTATTTAGGAATACCTAAATTTAAACCGAAAATCTATAAAGATGCCAACATGTATCAAGATTTCTGTCGGTTGAACAATCAGCTATTTAGCCCTAGATTGTCCTATTGGGAAAAAGAACAGATTTTAATTACGACGCTCGCTGAGTTGTTATTACCTCAAATTGCATTTGAGCCAATTGTAGTTAGTTCCTATGCACAAGAAGAATTGAGTCATCTTTTGACGATGATCCAGCAAGAAGAAGCGTTTTTATTTTTAGAAGAAATGTCAAAAGCGATACAATTGAGTCGCTATGCCATTATTCGGCTTTTCAAAGCATCGTTAGGTATGACGCCACATGCTTATCAGCTAAATTATAAAATAAATCAAGCACGCTCATTCTTGAAGCAAGGTATGGACATTGCGCAATTAAGTTATGCGCTAGGTTTTAGTGATCAAAGTCATTTTCAGCGCGTTTTCAAAGCTTTGACAGGGACAACACCGAAATTTTATCAGAAGCAACATCGCGCAATTTTATCCAAGAGTCCATTTTAAGTAATCGTTAGGATTAACTCGATTTTTTATTGAGTTATCTGATGGAACTTTTCATTATTATTGCTGTGACACATTTTGTTGCTTTGCTTTCTCCGGGTCCAGATTTTTTCCTGATTTTGCTAACTTTTCTGAAGAGTGGTCGAAAAATGGCACGATATACCGTTTTGGGTATCGTGACGGGTAATGCCTTAATTCTAATATTGATTTTTATTTTATTGTGCTGGCTTGGTTACATCCATCCCTATGTGTTGATGTTATTGCGTGGATTAGGCATTGTTTATCTAACGTATTTGGCGTGGCAGTGTGTAGTTTATGCGCAGAAAGAAAAAATCAAAATAGATGAAAATATACAGCCATCCCCACAAGCGAGAGGCGCTTGTTTTGTCAGGGGGTTACAGTCTAGTCTTTTGAACCCAAAGAATATGCTGTTCTATAGTAGTCTGATTCTTTTGGTTTATTCAAAATTTAATGTAGTTCAATTACTTTGCATTAGTCTGTGGATGGTGGGGATAGTATTGATTTGGAATTTACTGTTGTTGAAACTTTTTAGCCTAAATGATTGGAACCAATATTTAACAAGGCAACTAGGCTGGCTTTATAAGGTATCAGGTATCTGTTTTGCCATTTTTGCCATAATTTTGTTTATAGATGGGCTAATCTAAAAACTTAATAATGTCTAGAGTTTGTTGATTTATATAACTTATAACAATGAAGTAATTAATTCTCATTTGAATTTACTATCTAAATAAGAATCAAATAGTTTTGATTAAGACTAATTCTCATTTACTATCAGGTTCGAATTTTAGATTGATGAACGAGGGTGGGAAATGGTTAAGCTAAAACCATTGGTGTTAATGATGGCATGTGTATCTGGGTACAGCATTTCACATGCTGCTGAAACTCAAGTGGCCATTGAATCTGACTCATCATCTCAAGCGAGCAATGTCACAGCTTTAGAAACAATTCGAATTGTTGCAAGTGCTGATGCTTCTGCAAATGGTTTAATGGAAGCTTTCGCTGGTGGACAAGTAGCAACTGGTGGTCGAGTCGGGATTTTTGGGAATCAAAAGAATCTTGATACACCATTTAATTTGACCAGCTATACCAATCAATATATCCAAGAACGTCAAGCGAAAAGTGTAGGTGATGTACTTAAAGCAGATCCGTCAGTTCGTTTAGCTAAGGGTTTTGGAAACTTTCAGGAAACGTATTTTATTCGTGGTTTCGTTTTAGCCTCTGACGATACAAGTTATAACGGCCTGTATGGTATTTTGCCGCGCCAATACATTCCTACAGAGTTATTTGAGCGAGTTGAAGTTTTCAAAGGTGCTTCAGCATTTTTAAATGGCGCAATGCCAGGCGGTTCAGGTATTGGTGGCTCTGTTAACTTGGTACCTAAACGTGCGGCCAATGAGCCCCTTAAACGTGTAACTGCTGGTACAGATTTTAATGGTGGTTACTTATCGAGTGATGTATCCGAACGTTTTGGTGCAAATGATCAATATGGTGTGCGTGTAAATACAGCATATCATGGCGGTGGTACAGAAGTAGATAAAGAAGATAATTCGCTTGGATTGGCTTCTATTGCTTTCGATTATCGTGGTGATCAGTTACGTTTATCTGGGGATTTAGGTTACAACAACAACCGTCTTAAAGAAAACCGTCCAAGTTTGCGTTTGACTAATGCAGTAACTTCGGTTCCAAATGCATCACAATATACGAATTATCATGGACAATCATGGACATATTCTAATGAGGAAGATGTTTTTGGTAGTTATCGTGCAGAATATGATTTTAATGATGCTGTGACAGCATATGCTGCTTATGGTTTCCGTGTTAGTGAAGAAGCGGGCGTATATTCTAGTCAGCAACTCAGTAATACTGAAACAGGTGCTGCTTCTTTATCTGCTTCAACAATTTTACGAAAAGATAAGAACAATACTGGTGAGGTGGGTATTAAAACTAAATTTAATACTGGCACATTAAGCCATAATGCCGTTCTTTCTGCTTCGATGTACCGAGCAGATAAGCGTTATAGTTATGGTTATGCGACAGGAGTGGTCGATAACTTCTATAACCCTATTTATAGTAATGAGTCCAATATTGATAAATGGCTTGGTTCAAAAGGAACTTATCCGAAAGCGAATATTACGACTTTAAGAAGTGTGGCTTTGGGCGACAATATTACTGCTCTAGATGATCGTCTAACTGTCATGCTTGGGGCGCGTTATCAAGAAATAGATCAAGATGTTTATTCATACGGTGTCTATAAGCACAAAATTAATAAAGATAAAGTTACACCCGCTTTAGGTGTAAGTTATAAAATTACTCCTGAATTAGCTGTTTATACCAACTATGTCGAAGCATTGGTTCAAGGTGATGGTATTTTAGATAGTACTGGTAACTATTATGTGGCTGATCCTTTTGTGTCAAAACAAAAAGAAATTGGTTTTAAATATGAAAATGGTGCAATTGGTGGTGGTTTAAATTATTTCAATACAGAACGTCGTAAAGCTGCTGTAAATACAGCAGGGTCAGCTCAACTTACTGATGCGAAAAATATTCACCAGGGTATTGAATTTAATGCCTATGGTCAATTAACCGATGCAGTTCGCATCTTAGGTGGTGTAACATGGATTGATACTGAGCAAAAAGATACGTATCAAGGTTTGTTTGATGGCAACCAAGTGATTGGTGTACCAGAGTTTCAGGCGAATGTAGAAGCGGATTGGAAATTGCCTGTAGCACAAGATGTTTCAATTAATGGTCGTGTCGTTTATACCGGTAGTCAGTACGCAAATAATGCGAATACATTAAAATTAAACGATTGGACGCGTGTAGATGTCGGAGCGAACTATAGAACCCAGATTAATCAAGTTCCTACAGTGATTAATTTTGGTATTACTAACTTATTTGATAAAGAGTATTGGGCTTCAGCAAGTACTAATGATTATACATACTTAACTCTGGCACAACCTCGTACATTTACTTTAAGTGCATCATTTGATTTTTAATCGAAGAAAAAAAAGAAAACCTCCGTTACAGGAGCTTTTCTTTTTTAGATGAACTTATTTATAAAATTGCTTTTAAGCGCGAAATGACTTGCTCACACTGTGCAAGGTCGGCGACTAGAGCAAGACGCACATGGTTTTCGCCTGGGTTGCCTTGCTCAGTATTGCGTGACAAGTAACGCCCTGGAAGTACTTTGACATGTGCTTTCTCCATCAGCATTTTTGCAAAAGCTTCATCATTATCTACTTTTAACCAGTAGTAAAAGCCTGCATCTGGTTTTTGTAGAGGGAGTAAGTGGCCTAATTCGTTTTGAAATAAGTCAAATTTTGCACGATATTGCACACGGTTTTCTTCAACATGTGTTTCATCATCCCAAGCCGCAATCGAAGCCAACTGGTGTTGTACAGGCATCGCTGCACCATGATAGGTACGGTATTGTAAATAAGGTTTGAGTAATGTTGCATCACCCGCGACAAAGCCAGAGCGCATACCCGGTAAGTTTGAGCGTTTAGATAATGAGTGGAATACAACACAGTTTTTGTAGTCATTTCGGCCTATTTCAGCACAAACTTCGAGTAGACCCACAGGCGCAGTATCAAACCAAAGTTCTGAATAGCACTCATCCGATGCAATGACAAAACCATATTGGTCTGAAAGTGCGATTAATTTTTTAAACTGCTCTTTTGAGAGTACCGCACCTGTTGGGTTACCTGGCGTACAAACAAATAATAAGGCAGTTTTTTCCCAGACCTCAGCAGGCACAGCATCAAAGTCACCGAGATAACCATTTTCTTCAGTACAATTTACAAAATATGGTTTTGCCCCAGCAAGTAAGGTAGCACCTTCATAAATTTGGTAGAACGGGTTAGGCATCACCACATAAGGTACATCTTCGCGGTTCACCAAGGCTTGAACAAAAGAGAAGATTGCTTCACGGGTACCAGAAACAGGCAGGATGTTGTTCTCTGCACTAATTTGATTGAGTTGAAAACGACGGGTCAACCAGTTTGCAATACTGGTACGTAATTCTGGCAGACCTTTACTGTTTGGATAGGTCGATAAATGTTGAAAATTATCAATAATGGCTTGTTTCACAAACTCTGGCGCAGGATGCTTAGGCTCACCAATCGAGAGTGGAATGAGGGGTAAGTCTGCGGGAGTAATATCCTGAAATAGTTTATTTAACTTTTCAAAAGGATAAGGATGTAAAAGGGATAAACTCGAGTTCATGAAACAAAATACCAGTGTGTATTGTTAATGTTGACCACAGACCTGACTAGACGCTTCATCTAAGGCAGATTTTAGTTGAGCAGCAAAAGTCTCAGCTTCAGCTTCAGTCATGGGTTGACCATCTTTTTTAGTGACAAAGAAAATATCTTCGGCACGTTCACCTAGAGTGGCAATTTTAGCAGAGTGAATATCTAGACCTTGCATCATAAACAACCCGCCCACTTTGGCAAGTAGGCCGGGATGGTCAAGTGTTGCAATTTCGACCATGTTTTGTTGCAGTGCTTCATTCAGCGTAATATCAACCGTATTCTCAATGTCAAAATGGCGTAGCTGACGTGGGATGCGGCGTTGCATGAGCCCAGGATATTTATCTGAATTGACTAAGGCATCTTTTAAAGCAGACAGTACTTTGGCTTCACGTTCTGGGTCAGTCAGTAGGGTGCCAAAGCGGTCAAGCACGACATAAGTGTCTAAACTAAATGCTTTGGTTGCGGTAATAATACGTGCATCTTGTACATCCAAATTCATACGGTCAAGTATGGCAACCGTTGTTGCAAACAAGTTGGGTTGATCTTGAGTATAAATAAAGATTTGTACTGCATCCTGAGCAAATTTACGCTGTGCACGCATCAAAACCAGCGGTTCTGGGTTATCACCGTGCTGTAAAATAGCACGTGTGTGCCAAGCAATTTCATCTGCAGACTCTTTGAGAAAATATTCATCGCCCAGTTCTTGCCAGACTTTTTCGACGTCATCCAGTGCAAACTCTTCGACCAGTTGTTCACTGGCAGAAAACTTGGTGTCCTCAATGAGCATTTGATAATCCACAGGACGGCCTAAACCTGAGCGAATCACATCACGTGCATGCGTATAGAGCTGACGCATGAGAGAAGCGCGCCACGTATTCCAAAGCGAAGGATTGGTGGCATTAATATCTGAAACAGTCAACGTATACAGATAGTCGAGATGTTCCATGTCGCCCATTTTCTCAGCAAAAGCTTTAACCACATCGGGGTCAGAAATATCTTTCTTTTGAGAAGTGACGGACATGAGTAAATGGTTTTGAATGAGCCATGCGACAAGGTTGCATTCGCGTTCGGTAAAACCATGATTACGACAGAATTCAATCGCATCAGTTGCACCTAGCTCACTATGGTCTCCACCACGGCCTTTAGCGATATCATGGAAAATGGCAGCCAAATAGACAATATCCCGACGTGCTAGACGTTGGAACACCGAACTCACGACAGGGAAGTCTTTGGCAAACTCAGGTTCTTTGAAACGGTTTAAGTTACGCAGTAGTAGTAAGGTATGTGCATCTACTGTGTAGATATGGAACAAGTCATATTGCATTAATCCCATAATCTGCCCAAATGCAGGAATATAGTTGCCCAATACTCCATAACGTTTCATTGCCACCATCGTCTCATATAAGCGATGTGGTGAGCGAATGATCGCCATAAACAAGGCTTGATGGGTTGGGTTATCCCGAAACTCTTGATCAATGTGCTTTGCAGCTAAAGTGAGGAGGCGTAAAGTCCGTGCACGAATACCCGTAATCTCAGGGCGGTTTGCCAATAAATAAAAAATTTCTAAGATGGCACTTGGGTTTTCAGAAAAAATCTTATGGTGTTGAACAGCTAGTTTGCCATCAACTAGTTTAAAATTTTCATTGATTTCTTCAATGTTACGTTCATAGTTTGGTAGGCGTGGGGTAATGACTGACTCGTTGAAATAAGCCAACAGCATTTCATTCAGTGTAGTCACTTGTTGAGCGCTTCGATAATAACGCTTCATGAATTGCTCAATTGGGTAATTCGGGGATTTGCCTTCTTCGCGCACATAGCCAAACTTCGCAGCAATATCGCGTTGATAGTCGAATAATAAGCGGTTTTCATCGCGTTTGGTGAGGCGATGTAAGTGGTGACGAATTTCCCAGAGGAAGCTTTCGGCTTCTTCTAATACCCCTAACTCGAACTCTGAAATAAAGCCCAAATGCACCAAGTCATAAATGCGATTGACGCGGAAATGTCGCTTTGCAATCCAACCAATTTGGTTAATGTCCCGAATGCCACCCGGCGCATTTTTTATGTCGGGTTCTAGATTGCTTTCTGTGAAATTGTGTTGCGCATAGCGTTTGGCCTGTTCTTCCATTTTTGCATCATAGAAGGTTTTATCTGTCCATGTTTGCGAAACAATACGTCGTGGCCATTTGGCTAAGTGTTCATTGCCTATAATTAAACGGGACTCGATGAGGGCTGTGGCAACAGTTAAGTCATTTGTGGCTTGTTCAACACAGTTGGCAATGGTACGTACACTAATGCCAGGTTTGAAATTGCCGACATCCCACAGGGAGGAAATAAAGACAGAAATGAGCTTTTCTTGTTCTTCGCTAAATTCATCTTCAGACAGGATCATGATGTCTACGTCTGAATAAGGCAACATCTCTCGGCGACCATAGCCACCAACCGCAAATAAGCTCAAATCGGTTTGATTGAGTTCAGCATGTTTCCAAAGGAAAATAAGTGCCTCATCAATCAAATTTGAACGGGTTAAAATGACATCACGGATGGATTGACCATGATCAAAACTCTCTTGTAATTGATTTTCGACATCACTACGCCATTGATTGATCGCTTTAATGTCGTGATTACTGCTGACATAGCTAAGCAGTGGAGAAGTATTGATCATGTTCCGTATCCGTAAATTTTAACAACGCTTAGTTTTGATGAACGCTAACCAGTTCTGCTGTTTGAGCAGCGAGTTCACGTGCTTGGTCAGTTGTTTCAGCACGTGCTGTTGCAACGCCCATACGGCGACGTGTAAAGCCTTCTGGCTTACCAAAAATGCGTAAATCAGTATTTGGGTTTGCCAAAGCAAGATTTAAGCCAGAAAAAGATAAGTTGTTTGCATCTACACCCGCATAAATTACGGCACTGGCTGCAACACTGTGACGTGCCGTATTTACAGGTAAACCTAAGATCGCACGAGCATGAAGTTCAAATTCACTTTGGAACTGAGAAGCAAGCGTTACAAGACCTGTGTCATGTGGGCGTGGTGATACTTCACTAAACCACACTTTATTGCCTTTGACAAAGAGTTCTACACCGAAAATGCCACAGCCACCCAATGCGATGGTAACTTTATTGGCAATACGCTTTGCTTCATCGAGGGCCACTGGTGACATAGCTTGAGGTTGCCAGCTTTCTACATAATCACCCGCATCTTGGCGGTGACCAATTGGGTCACAGTACGACGTTTCAATTTCGCCTGTTTCAGGGTTTTTAGAGCGAACTGTTAATAGAGTGATTTCAAAATCAAAATCAATTTGCGATTCTACAATCACAGTCCCTTGGTTTACACGACCACCTGTTTGCGCATATTCCCATGCAGCATCTACTTCTGCGAACTCTTTTACGCGGGATTGACCTTTACCAGAAGATGACATGACAGGTTTAACAAAGTTTGGATAACCAATGTCATCACATGCTGCACGGAACGACTCTAAGGTGTTGGCAAAGCGGTAAGCAGAAGTGGGCAAACCCAGTTCTTCAGCAGCTAAACGACGGATGCCTTCACGGTTCATGGTGAGGTTTACTGCTTTTGCAGATGGAATGACTGTGGCAATATTTTTTTGTTCGATTTCAACCAATACTTGGGTTGCAATGGCTTCAATTTCAGGAACAATCAGGTTCGGCTTAATGTCTTCAATAAGTTGTTTAAGCGCTGTCGCATCTGCCATATTTAAGGTGTGGGCATAGTGTGCCACTTGCATTGCAGGAGCATGATCGTAACGGTCAGCAGCATGAACTTCTACACCTAAGCGTTGTAGAGAAATCACAACTTCTTTCCCTAGCTCTCCAGAACCCAGTAGCAGGACTTTAAATGCTGAAGACTGAAGTGGGGTACCAATAGTAACGCTCATGTAAATCATCCATGCTTGATTTTATGGGCTTTTAGAATAGCAGAACTCTTAAAGGTGTTCAGGGTTCATTCACATAAATTAATGATATTGTCCAACAATTTTTTTTATAAAGCGGTGCATTCCAAAGTCAAAATTTTCATGCAAAAGGATGCAAAATAAACTTTTCAAATCAAACTTGAAATGACTTGCACAGATGAATCATTTCAAATAGCACTTCAAGTTTTAATGGACGTAAAATATGGGTTAAAAAGGCATAGGCATATAGGTATAGACCAAGCCGTAGCTGAGTGCTGCGGTCAGTGTAGCAGGGACGATTTGTCTAAATTTGAAATAAAGGCCAGCCAAGACAATGAAGCCGACTAACATGGCAAGACTTTTATTGGGTGCATCCAACAGTGGTGGCAAAGTTGCAACCACAAGCATCGAACTAATTGCTGAAATACCAATTGAACCCAATGCAATCTTCAACCATAAAGCACCGCGCTTTTGTGAACCTTGTTGAAGCTTTTGAATGACGAAGAATGGCCCAAAGCGTGAAGCGAAGTTTGCAATACCCACTAAAATGCCGACCAAGATAATTTCGATATTCATGTTTGATCTCCACTATGTTCGGGGTCTGGTTTTTTCAGTATATAGTGCTTAAACAAGCCAGCAAAAATACCTGAACTGATGCCAATAAAAATGGCAGCAGATAAGTCAATAAAGTAACAGGCAATCGCAGATACCAGAATAGTCACAGTGACCACGAAAGTGTGCCTCTTTTCAAAAGCTGCCAATAAAAAACTTAAAAAAAGTGCAGGCAATAAAAAGTCTAAAGCGGCTTGTAAGAACTGGGGTAAATGGCTGACTTGGTCTGCAAACATTCCACCTAGAAAAGAACCTGTCGCCCATGCGAGCCAACTGAATAGGCTTAAACCCAGCATCCAAGACTCAGACCATTCTTGGCGACGCTGTGACAACTTGATCATGCCTGAAGCAAAGACTTCGTCGGTTAATCCCCATGACCAAATAGCAGTTTTCTTTAGGTTCAGTTTATCCTGAATTAGGTTCTGTAGCGCAGGGCCGTAGAGTAAGTGACGAATATCTAGGGCAATGACAGTGAGGGCAGTCATCCAAATAGATGTACCACTACCGAGCAGTGCAACGACTAAAAACTGACTAGCACCTGCATACATTGAGCAGGATAAAAATAAAGCCTCCCATGCACTAAAGCCAAACTGGGTTGCAGATACACCAAAGGCAAAAGAAACAGGTAGATAGGTAAAGATAATCGCTTGGCTATCCTTAGCCCCTTGCCAAAAGCCAGCAGCTTGTGCAGGAGTGGGATTAAGTTCGGACACAACACACCTTGAAGAAGACTTTATCACTAGGTCAAAATTGATTGTGTATTGTAACTGAATTCACTAGCATAGTGCCGAATTGTTTGTTGAGGCGTTTAACCATGTTGAAGCTCGAATTACGTACTTTAGGGCTGGCTGCTATTATTGTGAGCAGTTTACTTTTGCAAGCTTGTGGACAGTCAGAGCAAGCTCCTGAACAAAAAGTAGAAATTAAGGCTGCGCCAAAAATTACCAATGACGCAACAGAATATGCACAGCGTGCTTGGGCATTTATTAATGAAGTCGATAGTTTGGTCTATCACAAACAACTGGATCAAATCGAGACTAAAGTACGACAACCTGCACGTAAGCTCAGTACAGAGTGGCGTATTAATGTCAAAATGACCGACTCCGTGACTGAAGGAAAGTATGCGTTATGCCGAAAGGCGTTGACGAGTTTGGATGTCTGGGCGCGAGCAACTTTAGAGAAAGATAGGCAGATCATAAAAGCGCAACACGAATATGAGCGTGACAAAGTTCAGTGTAAGGATGCCATTGATCATCCAAATTTAGGTAACACGAAAGCCAATAACAATATTTTTTAGTTTGAATAAAAAAGGCGAAAATAATTTCGCCTTTTTTAAATGATTACGATGAATTACGATTTTAAGGTGCTATTTGAAACAGCTTTTGCATCTTTATTTTTTACGTCTTTGCTCACTTGATTCTTTGTTTCGCTTTTTACTTTTGCCTGATTAGAGCTTTTTGATTTTGTATTGGTTTCAGCATTCACTTTGGTTGCTGTCGCAGTTTTTACATTTTCCACAGTACCTTTAGATTTAGCAGTGGCTGTTTTATTGGTAGTCGTCGTTTTATCTTTCATTTTTGTAGTTTCGGCTTTTACTTCGGATGTTTTTGCTTTTTGAGCTACGCCATTCACTGCTACACAAGAACCCCCTTTGTGATTTGGGCCTGTTCCACCAGTTAAAGTTGTACCTTTAGGGCAGGCAAATGCTGATGCGCTTAGTACTGAGAAAAGTCCTGCTGTGAGAAGTGTTGTGATTTTTTTCATCGTATTCATCTTTTATGTCATAGGCATTCGCGCCTAACTGAAATATAAAGATATTTAATGTAAACGGAAATATGTAAATTGTATGTTTAATTATGAATTTTGGCTCCTTAAGTGAATATGAATCATAAAAAATATTGTTTTCAAACAATGCGAGTGGAGAGAGAAGATCTTAAGTTTATTTTCAAAATTACATTGTTGCGTGTGCTAGCGTATGAAGTCTTGGAAGATTAAGAATTTCAATTTTTTTAAACGATATTTTCAAAATCCCTTGTTGTTCTAGTTGATGTAATTCTTGGTTAATGGTTTGCCTTGAACACATTAACATTTGAGCTAGCTGTTCTTGAGAAAGATGTATCATATGGTTTTCAATATGCACATGGTTGCCATAGCCATTCAAAATAAAAAGCAAGCGTTGAGCCAACCTTTGGCTAATATTTTGACTTTGGATAGCGATCAATTCCAAAAATGCGAGACGTAACTTTTGCGAACTCAGCTGCGCAATATGAAACCAAAATTGCGGATGTGTGTGGAGTAAGTCTTCAATGGCAGTGTTGGAAATTTTTAGAATGGTACTTTTTTCAACAGCAATTGCATGATGGGAGCGAGGTTGTTGATCAATTAATGAAATTTCTCCAAACCACATGATTGGCTCAGCAATTGCCGCAATTGACTCATTTCCTTCAATATCAATATAGCCTAAGCGGATTTTCCCATGAAGGACGGCATAGATTCCGTCGAAAGCATCGCCATGATGAAACACGGCCTGATCACGTTCTATATGCACTTGTGTAGCGTACTGTGAAATGAAATCTTGAAATAAAATAGGTAGTTGGGAATACCAAATGTTATTTTTTAAAATGTGGAGTTCAGCTTCCTTAAGCACATTCAATCCTTATGATGAATCTTAAAAATTTCCATATTTGTAATTGTCACTTAGCCGACAACTTAGGTCGAGTTTTTTTTATATATTGAATAAAAGTATTTTACAAGGACGATTAAAATGTCAAAGCTTGAGCAGTTACTTAGCCAATATGCGGCTTACCATCTCGATCATAAGAATATTATGACCCACTTTGTGGGTATTCCCCTGATTGTGTTTTCAATTATGTGCTTAACCGCAAGAGCTGGCTGGGCTGTGGGTGGTTTTGAAATCACTTTGGCGATGGTTTTGATTTTAGCGAGTATTGTTTACTACCTGAGCTTAGATCGAATTTTTGGTCTGATCATGCTGGTGATCTATGCCATGGCTTATCCATTGGCGTATAAAATTGCGCAATTTGATTTGGGTCTTTGGTTAAGTTTAAGTATTGGTATTTTTGTGGTGGGTTGGGTGTTTCAGTTCGTTGGACATTTTTATGAAAAGAAAAAGCCAGCGTTTATGGACGATGTAATTGGCCTTGCCATTGGTCCATTATTTGTTTTGGCTGAAATGGTGTTTATGCTTGGTTTTAGAAAAGATATCGAGCAACGGATGCTAGATGCAGCGCGTAAACAACGTGCGACAATGGACAATAAGCATGTCTCTGTGATATCACCTTAATAAAAGCAGTTTAAAAAGCCAGTGAATTTCACTGGCTTTTTTATGCTGTTTTAAGATGTCTTCGAGACTTTATGTGTATCTGGCTGAACTTTGGATGCATTCGGGCTTGGAGCATGAGAATCTTTATGGGATTTATTGGTCATATCATTGGCTTTCATTGAATCATGTTCCACCATTTTATCTTGCTTTATGGCTGGATCATGTTTAGCCATTTTATCTTGCTTTGCTACTTTCTCTTGTTTCATGCCATGATCATGCTTTGCCATGTTCATGGTCGGGACACACTTACCACCTTTATGATTTGCACCTGTACCACCCGACAGTGTTGTGCCTTGAGGGCATGCAAATGCTGTTGCACTAAGGGTGGTGAATAAACCTGCTGCAATAAATGTGCTGATCTTTTTCATTTTCGTTTGTTCAATGAAGGCATTAGTGCCTGTGATTAAATTAGCGATAATACAAAAGAATAGAAGTTATAATATTGTGTGAGATCCAAATGGATCAGGTGTTTATATGTTATTTTATGCTGTTTTTAAGCTTGGTTTAAGCTTATAAAAAAACCCGATTGGTATCGGGTTTTTTTATATTCGAAATGGCTTATACGTTAAAGCGGAAGTGTAGAACATCACCGTCTTGAACGATGTAGGTTTTACCTTCTAAACGCCATTTTCCTGCTTCTTTCGCGCCTGCTTCACCGTTGTATTGAACAAAGTCATTATAAGCAACACATTCAGCACGGATAAAACCTTTTTCGAAGTCAGTGTGGATCACACCTGCCGCTTGTGGTGCAGTAGCACCCACTTTAACGGTCCAAGCACGAACTTCTTGTACACCCGCCGTGAAGTAAGTCTGTAAACCCAAAAGACCGTAGCCTGCACGAATCACCACGTTTAGACCCGGCTCTTCCATACCTAAAGCTTCAAGGAACTCAGCACGGTCTTCATCTTCAAGTAGTGAAATTTCAGCTTCGATTTGGTTGCAAAGCGGAACGACGATTGCATTTTCTTCAGCTGCAAGTTTTTTCACAGCATCTAAATGTGGGTTGTTTTCAAAACCATCTTCTGCAACGTTCGCAATATACATGGTTGGTTTTAAAGTCATTAAACCAAAGCCACGAACCAATTTACGTTCGTCGTCGTCTAGGTCAGCAGCACGGGCAGGTTTGCCTTCATCAAGTAAAGGTAAAATTTTGTCTAAAACCGCTTTGGTTGCAAGCGCTTCTTTGTCTCCACCTTTTGCAGATTTTGCTAAACGAGTCACAGCTTTTGTCACAGTTTCTAAGTCAGCAAGTGCAAGTTCCGTGTTGATGGTTGCGATGTCATCAAGCGGGTCAATTTTACCGTTAACGTGAATGACATTTTCATCTTCAAAACAACGCACAACGTGAGCAATTGCATCCGTTTCACGAATGTTTGCAAGGAATTGGTTCCCCAAGCCTTCGCCTTTAGATGCGCCCGCAACTAAACCTGCAATATCTACAAATTCCATAGTCGTTGGAATTACGCGTTGAGGTTTTACAATTGCGGTAAGTTTGTCTAAACGTGGATCTGGCACAGGAACGATGCCTGTGTTCGGTTCAATGGTACAGAATGGGAAGTTTTCAGCAGCAATAGCAGCTTTAGTCAATGCATTGAAAAGTGTAGATTTACCAACGTTCGGCAAGCCGACAATACCGCAATTAAAACCCATGAAATAACTCACAACGTGTTATATAAAAATTGCCAGTGATTTTACATGAAAGCCATGACAAAGTCAGGTCTCAGGGCAGAAGAATCAAAGTTGTAAATCATGTTGCGTGCAGAACGTCCTCATTTAAGCCCTATATACGAGCCTTTTAAGCCTTTTCTTTTAATAAAGAAACCAGATTTAACAGATCTGTAGCATGTAGATCATTGTCTATGCAAGGACTAGAGTCTTTCAATTGGGCTGCACCATACTCAAAGGGGCGTTCAATATAAGCCGTCAGAAGTCCACAGCCACGTGCTGCAGCAAGGTCATCTTGATGGGTAGCCACCATCATCACTTGATTGGGTGCAACATTAAGTAAGTCTGCGACACCTAAATAGGTTTTAGGAGAAGGTTTGTAGGCTTTAAAGTTTTCAGCAGAGAAAATAGTGTCCCAAGGCAATTTTGCATACTTTGCTAAATCGACCAATAAACGGATGTTGCCATTTGAAAGGGTACAAATAATATAATCTTGTTTTAATTGATTAAGCGCTACGACTGTATCTGGCCAAGGGTTGAGACGATGCCAAATAAAGTTTAAATCGCTTTTTTGAGCTTCGCTCAGTGTGGAGATTTGATATTTCACTAAAAGCTCATCCAAAATGAGGCGGTGAATATCATCAATGGAAGTCCACGGCTGCTGACCCAACAAAACCTGATCCATTGCAGGTCGATAGCCTGCACGCCAGTCTAATGCAAATTGGTTGGCATTGATGTTCAAGGCTAGGCGTTCCACTTCTTGGACGATTGAAGAATGCCAGTCCACGACAGTTCCAAAGATGTCGAAAGCGAGTACTTTAATTTTAGAGGAATGACTCATCTTAGGGGGATTATTCTTATTTAGGCTTGAGGATACGTTATAGCTTATACATGTCTATCTGTATATTGAGAGCCATATTTTTCTATATGAATTTGAAAGAAAAACAGTGTTGATTCAGTTGGTCAGAATGCTGTGATAAATCAAAAGCGATAGCAATTATAAGTAGGTAGTGAACTTGATATTGAACCCCTTCTTAGAAAAAGGAGGGGTTAAAAACTTAAGTGGGGGTAGGGTGCTCTACTTAATATGGGAGATGTGATTAAACTTTTCTCTTATCGAGTTGATTTGCCAGATTGTCTCCAATTGCTTGTACACACATCACCAAAATCACGAGCACAACAATCACGGCCAACATGATCTGCATATCAAAACGCTGATAACCATAGCGATAGGCGATATCACCTAAACCACCTGCACCAATGGCGCCTGCAATGGCAGAGGAGTTAATCATGGTCACAATGGTCACGGTAAAACCCGCGACAATTCCGGGTAGCGCCTCAGGTAACAACACATGCCAAATGATTTGAGTACGGTTACAGCCGATCGCTTGCGCAGCCTCAATCAACCCTTGATCTACTTCGCGTAAACTGACTTCTGCAATTCGTGCAAAAAAGGGGGTTGCAGCCAAAGTTAAAGGGACAACTGCTGCCCAAACGCCATAACTGGTGCCTACAATCCAACGTGTGAGAGGAATGAGTGCCACCATCAATATAAGGAAGGGAACAGAACGAGTGATGTTTACCAACCAGCCTAAGCTATGGTTGATACTTTTAGAGGGATAAATGCCATGCTCAGAGGTACTGACGAGAACCACTGCCATTGGCAAACCAATGAGTAAGGCAAAAAATGCAGATGCGCCAACCATGATTAAGGTGTCGATAGTGCCTGTCAGTAATAAATCAATGAGTTGGTCGTGCATAGCCAAGTACCTCTACATGTGTCACATGCGCTTTTAGTTTTTGTAGTAGTGATTGAATTTCTAAGCCCTGTGTGGGAACAGCAATAATCAATGTTCCAATTAAATGGTTTTGGATGGTGTCGACCTGACTTTGATACAAATGCACAGTTTGTGGAAAGTACTCCAAAATCTGTTTTAAGTCAGGTGGATGATGCGCATCTGAAGTCGAGCGAATTTTGAAAATGGCATGTGTATCGAGCTGCGTGGGTCCCGCATTTAAGCGAAAAGGCAAATCGAGTTGTTCTAGATTCAGCAGTTCTTGGGTAATGCCTTGCTGCGGTTGAGAGAACACAGACCAAACTTCACCTGATTCCACAATTTCACCGCCATCAATGACCACGACCTGATCGCAGATTTCCCGAATCACCTGCATTTCATGGGTAATCAATACAATGGTGATACCCAACTTCTGATTGATCTCTTTGAGCAAGGACAACACCAGAGAGGTGCTTTCTGGATCGAGTGCAGATGTTGCTTCATCACAGAGTAAAATTTCAGGATGGTGAACCAATGCACGGGCAATGCCGACACGCTGTTTTTGACCGCCAGACAGTTGTGATGGGTAATGCTGAACCTTATCGTTCAGCCCAACCAACTGTAAAACTTCATTGACTCGTTGTTCGATGTCTTGTTTGGGATAATTGGCAACGATGAGGGGCAGTGCGACATTTTCATAGACTGTTTTGGCAGACATTAAATTAAAATGTTGGAAAATCATGCCAATGCGTTGGCGGAGCTGAATTAATTCAGCATGACTCAATGTTGCCAAGTCTTGCTGATGGATATGAATATGACCTTCATTAATACGTTCTAAACCATTTAAGGTGCGGAGTAGGGAAGATTTACCTGCGCCACTTTTGCCAATAATGCCAAACACTTTCCCTGTCGGTATGTCGAGGTCAATATTTTTGAGTGCATGTACACTATGCCCTTGTACTGCATAGTGTTTGTTTAAATTACGAATTTTGATATGTGGAATGGAAAAATCCACATGAGAACCAAAGCTGACCATTCTTTTTCTCCTTATTTCCAGCCTTCAAACCACAGACCTTGGCCAAAATCACGGTCTAAAATTTCTTGAACATGTTTTGAGTTTTGGAATGCTTGCACAAAAGTCGCAAGTTTTTGGTTTTGGTCTGGATAGTCTTTACGTGTCACAAATAAAATGGCGTATTTCTTGTCTATCGGATCAAGAAAAAGGGCATGATGCGGATCTGTGACCTTGGCCATTTTTAAATAATGCGGGAAGCCAAAAATTAAATCGGCATCATTAAATGCATGAGCAGTTTGTGGGCCTTCTACTTCAATAAACTGAAGTTGTTTAGGATTGCTCACAATATCTTTTACGGTAGACAATTCATTGTTGATATCTTTGAGCTGAATCAAACCCGCACGATGCAGTAAAATCAGTGCACGCGCCGAATTCACGGGGTCATTGGGAATAACCACACGGGCTTGAGTGGGTAGTGCATCTAAGGACTGATATTTTTTAGAATATAGTCCGACATGACTTCCTGTGCCTGTGGCGAATGCATGCAGGTCATAATTTGTTTCGCGAATTGCATTGCGTAGAAAGACGCTTTGCTGAAAAAAGTTGGCATCAATGTCACCATTTTGCACAGCAACATTTGGCGCATGCCAGTCCGAAAATTCAACCAGTTTGACCTGAATACCTTGCTTTTTTAAATCATCTGCCACGCTTTGCAGCAATTCTGCATAAGGTGGGCTAATGCCAATCGTTAAGACATCATCCTGCGCATGGCTTTTGCTATAGCGGTAACCCGCTAGAGCAAAAATTGCCACGATGACACTCAAGCCAATCAGCCATTTTTTTCGATTTTGAGTGAAAGATTGCGTCATGGCCTATACTCACTTCCAACCAGGGAACCAAAGTTTTTCGCCAATTTCACTATTCAAAGTCTGTTTAACTTTGTCCGATGTTTGATAAATCTTGATGAACTTTTCAAGTTGCGCGGCTTTCTCTGGGTGTTTCTGTTGGTAGTCGTCACGCACCACAAATAAAATCGAATACAGGGTGTTGGTGTTGTCATCTAAGATCAGCGCATCATTTGGGTCAATGGTTTTTGCAAGACGTAAATAATGTGGATAGCTAAAGACCAAGTCAGCATCATCAACGGCACGTGCAGTTTGTGGACCTTCAACTTCAATAAACTGAAGCTTTTTAGGATTGCTCACAATATCTTGCAGATTCGATAGATGATTGTTTGGGTCTTTTAAGCTAATCAATTTAGCCTGTTGTAACAGTAAAAGCGCACGGCCTTGGTTGACTGGATCGTTTGGAATAACTGTACGTGCATTTTCAGGAATCGCATCAATTGAGTCATATTTTTTTGAATATAAACCGACGTGTGTGGTGACGCCTTTACCCAGTGCTTTCAGTTTAAATTGGGTCTCCTTGATAGCGTTATCTAAGAAGGGCTGATGCTGGAAATAGTTGGCATCAATATCACCATGGTTGAGCGTGATATTTGGAGTGTTCCAATCTGAGAATTCCACCAGTTTGACGTTGATGCCTTGCTGTTTTGCTTCTTCTACAGCCACTTTTAAGGGATTTGCAAAGGGTGGGCTGATCCCAATCACCAGTTCAGTGTTACTCGATTTTTTATGATAAGACCAAGCCACTAGTGCGATGACGATAGCGGCGACAATTACCCCAATAACGGTAAATTTTGTTTTTGCAGTTTGAGCCATGATATTTCTCGTATTTTAAAATTTATGCGGTTTGTTTTTGCTGTGTTTGAGTATGAGGGGACGAGCTTTGACAGCGATACTGCTGTACTGGGTGGTCTGCGGACAGTCGGTCACCTTGAGCGAATAATTTGTGGCGTAAACTACCTGTTTCATAGGCAGTTTTATAACGGCCACGCTCTTGTAACTCTGGGATGACCCAACGAATAAAGTCTTGATGTGACTCTGGAGCAACGGTTCGTGTAAGGTTAAAGCCGTCTACGCCAGTTTCATCTAATAGCTGGATGAGTTTTTCTGCTACAGTTTTTCCGCTCCCGACCATTAGCGGGTAGCGTCCTCCCAGTACATGCTGGGCTTTTAAATCTGCTCGGGTAACTTTTTGTTCTTTAAATTTGTTATTGACCGAGGCAATGCTATTGGTTTGTTTATAGGGGATCGCTTCATCATCTGTGAACTGAGCCAAATCTATTCCGACCGAACTTGAAAAATGTGCCAAACCTGCTTCTGGACTGGCATAGCGAATATATTCGGCGAGTTTTTCTTGAGCCAACTCGTCCGTTTCTGCCGTCACCACACTAATACCGACAAAGAGTTTAATAGCTTGCTCATTGCGCCCATGGCTTAATGCAAGCGCACGAATTTTATCGACTTGCTGTTTAAGTTTTTCAGGCGTGTCAGCACCAATAAACATGGCTTCAGCATGTTGGGTTGCAAAGGCTAAGCCTTTGCTTGAGGCACCCGCTTGATAAAGCACAGGTGTACGTTGAATAGATGGGGAAACCTGAAAAACGCCCTGACTTTGGAAAAATTTGCCTTGATGCTGGATGGCATGAACTTTTGAAGGGTCAGTAAAGACACGGTTTAACTTATCTTTTTGTATGGCATCGTCTTCCCAAGAACCTTCCCAAAATTTATAGCAGAGTTCGAGAAACTCTTCGGCTTGTTCATAGCGCAAGTCGTGATCTTTTAAACCTTTTTGACCAATTAACCGTTCTGCGCTGTCTAAGTAGCCGGTGACAATATTCCAGCCAATACGACCGTGGGTTAAATGGTCGAGGCTTGCAAAGCGCCGTGCAAATTGGTAAGGCGACTCATAGCTCAGATTCACAGTGACACCAAAACCTAAGTGCTGTGTAACGGCGGCCATAGCAGAAACGAGTGTACTAGGGTCATGGCTTGGAAGCTGAATCGACTCTTTTAGGGTTAAATCCAGACCATTTTGATAAACGTCGTAGACACCCGTAATGTCGGCGATAAATAAACCATCAAATAAACCTTGTTCTAAAGTTTGCGCCAAATCGGTCCAATAGCTGAGCTCATTAAAACGATGCGACTCATCGCGTGGGTGTGTCCACAAACCGTGATTGATATGACCTACGCTATTCATATCAAAGGCATTCAGAATGATTTGTTTCGGATTTTTATTTTGAGATGATAGTGTCATTACAATGTCCCTCTGCGTGGCGGAAGCACACCATTAAGGAGATAATTGGCAATGAAGTAATATTTCCAACGTGACGCATCATGTAGCGTGTGAACACGTGCATTACGCCAAAAGCGGTCTAGGCCATCTTCACGTTGACTACCACGACTGCCTGCCAGTTCAATCAATTTCGAAGCTGCTTTTAATGCGGTTTCTGTGCTGTGGGCACGAACTTTCGCTACATCCAGTGATGCTTTAGCAATGTTATCAGCGGTTGGATTAGGACGTGCTGCGTCAATGGAGCGTGCCGCTTGTTTGAGTAAGACTTCACTGGCACGTACATCGGCAACCACTCGTCCCAGTTCAAACTGTGTTAAAGGATCATCGGTTGCCTGTTCAACAGCAGAGTCAATCCACGGACGAGCCCGACGTACACGAACCAGTGTTTCCTCAAAAGCAGCACGTGCAATGCCCGTTTCAATTGCAGCATGCATAATTTGAGCAAAAGGCCCCACCAGAGTCGGTCTGGAAAATGCTGTATCGAAAGGAACAATATCTTCTGCACCTACAGCGACATGATTAAATTTGACTGTACCGCTGCCTGTGGTACGTTGACCAAAACCTGACCAATCATCAATCAGTTCTAGTCCTGAGCTATTCCGTGGGATGAAAACTAGAAACTCTTTGTCATCGGCATCTTTGACTAAGGTCGGTATGCGGTCTGCAAACAGGCTGCCCGTACAATAAAACTTTTCACCATTGACCGCATAGCCTTGTTCCGTTTGGCTCAGTGCAGTTTGTTTTTGTGTTGCATTTTTAGTTTTAAACTCAGCCAAGGCATTACCAAAGCGAGCGCCTTTGAGCACTTCTGCATAGAGTTTACGCTTTTGTTGTTCAGTACCGTTATTACGTAAAACCTCTAAGGCATAGAAATGGTTCTGTGGAATTTGTCCAATCGAACCGTCCACACCACTCATTAGCGCAATAATTTGCGCGACCGTATAGCTGGAAACATCGGCCCCCCCGAATTCCTTAGGTACAGTAATAGCCCAAAGCCCAGATTGGCTATAGGCTTCAATTTCCTCAAAAGGCAAAATTCGTTCAGCATCGCGTTGGATAGCCTGCTGTTTAAACTGCTCAGCCAAATTTTTGGCAATTTCTAAGGCTTCAGCATCACTTTGAATAATATGTGCATATGCCGTGTCTTGGGATTGAAGAGGAAGAATGGGTTGAAATGAAGTCATGATGCTCTCCTTAAATCCAAGCGTGGCGGGCAGGGAAAGTGTTATTTAAATAGTAGTTACCCAGTGCATGCAGCTTCCAGCGGATCGGGTCGTGTAAGGTATGTACGCGTGCATTGCGCCAATGTTGATCTAAGTTATGTTGGCTTAGGCTCGAACGACTCCCACCAAGCTCTAGGAGTTTTTCAGAAATTTGTAGTGCAGCATCATTGGCATAAACCTTGGCTTCGGCGACTAAAATGGAGGCTTGAGCTGCTTGTTCCGCACTGACAACGCTTAGTTGGTCAAGCTCATCTAAATATTCGGCAGCTTCGTCGAGCAGTAGGATAGCGGCATCCAGCAGCACTGCAGATTTGCCGACTTCTTGTAAAGTGTAATGTTCAAAACTGGCTTTCTCAACCTGCGCATCGACAATCGGTCGGGCTTTTTTAACCGCTGACAATGTGTCTTCAAACGCAGCTTCTGCAATACCCACATCAATCGCGACTTGCATTAGCTGAGAGAAGGCACCGCGATAAGTAACGTCCTCAGCTAGTTTCCGCTCATCAAAGATAAGGAGTGGATCGACTTCAACCCGTTGTAATTTTACTGTGCCACTTGAGGTTGTACGCTGACCAAAACCGTTCCAGTTATCAATGACTTCGACACCTTGTGCTGTGGCATCAACAAGCGTCAGTACCACATAACCTTCAGGGTGAATGGCTTTAATGGCTAACCAATGGGCAAAGCTACTCCCTGTAGAATAGAACTTTTCACCATCGACATAGTAACGACCATTTTCAATGCTTAATGTCGTATTTAATGTTTTAGTGTCTTTGGTATTTCGTTCGGGGCCACCATTGGCAAGGCGTTTGCCGTTTAATATTTCATTAAAAATAAACTGTTTTTGTTGTTCGCTACCTAAAATATCAATCATGTTGAGTAGCGCAATTTGGTTTTGTGGAATTTGACCGACACTTGAGTCGGCTTTATTAATAATGCGAAAAACCTGAGCTAAAGTTTTATTGGAAACAAATGCGCCTCCAAAAGTTTGAGGAATACGAATACCGCCTAAGCCTTTTTTGCTGAATAATTCGATTTCAGCAAATGGAAGCTGACGGTTCTGATCACGTTGATCCCGACCTTCTAAGGCAAAGTCAGCGACATGATAGGCTGCATTAATCGCATCCTGATCATTTTGTATCACGTGAATATTTTTAGAGAGAGTATGAGACATAAAAGCACCTTTACTTAATCTCTATACGCTACTTGGGATTGTTTGAATGATTAAATGAAGGATTTTGAATTGCTTAGCAGCTAAAAAGTTAAAAATAAAATATGCTAAGTTTAATCATTTGATGAATATTCTAAGTGTTTGAAAAATATAAAATATGTATTTTGGTTGCAGTCTAAGCAATGTCGTTAAATTTTTACTTATTTAGATTTGAGATATTGTAGAGAAAAAAACGTATAAATTTGATAAAGGCTGTTGAACATTTGCTGGGCAGTTTTGGGTAAAAAGTACATTGTAAATCTTAAATACAGTGACTAAAGTATCCAACTGAAATAGATGGCTTTGCTAAAAAGCCAAAATAGAAAAATAAATGTGGAGCATTTATGAGAACTTTATACCAGTTTCCTTTATCTCATTTTTGTGAGAAAGCTCGCTGGTTGCTCGATCATAAAGAGCTAGATTTTGTCGCGCAAAATGTAGTGCCTGGGGTTCATCGGGCGTTTGCGCAGTTAAAGACAGGGCAGAATAAATTGCCTATTTTACGTGATCAAGACAAATGGGTCGCAGATACCACCGAGATTGCGTTATATCTGGATGAGCGTTATCCAGAACATCGACTGTTACGTAGCGAAGCACAGCTTCGTAAAGAGGCTTTAGATGTTAATGCTCTAGCCAATGATTTAGGGCTACACGTTCGCCGTTGGGGGTTGGCACATGCTTTATCCGATAATGACCAATCGCTACAAATTATGTTGGGCGAAAAGGGCTATTTACGTAAATTTGAAAAATACACCAAACCTCTGATTAAAACTTTGATGTCGAAAGGTTATGAACTCAATGCCGACAAAGTTGAGCACTCGAAAGTTGAAATGCAGCGTTTAATTGAGGTCTTGAATGAAAAGTTAATTGCTAATCATGGGCGTTACTTTGTGGGAGATCGTTTAGGTTTGGCGGATATTGCTGTGTGTTCAATGTTAGCCCCTGTGCTTGAAATTAAAGGGACTCCTTGGGAAAAAGACCATGAGGATAGCCTATCTGAAGAATTCAGTGCCTATAAAACCTATTTAAGCAATTTACCTTTGGGGCAGTATGTTTTAAGAGTCTATCAAACCGAACGCAATGCTCGGGTCGACTGGCGCGGCATTTAAGATAAGCTCAAGCCAAACAAGGCAAAGGAGGTATGTGATACAGATAGCCTTTGCCATTCTTGTATTTTCAGTATAATTATTGAGAGAAGTTGAATAGAAATTTTCTCAGTCTATTTACAACTTTGTAAAAGATCATGCCATTCTTTGTCTGAAAAAGCTGATATATTCTTATGAAATTGAAAATAAATGAAAAAAATATGCAAATAAGCTTTATCTTTCATCTGAAAAGCTTAATATGAAATAAACACCTATAAACATAATGCATTATGAGAGTTAAAAAATGGAATTAGACCGTTTTGATAAGCAAATTTTAGAAATTTTAAGTAATGAAGATATCAATCTAAACGAATTATCAGAGCGTATTAATTTATCGGTCAGTTCGGTGCATCGTCGTATTAAGCATCTGATTGATAATGCGATTATGACTAAAGTTAAGCGAGATATTAACTATCAAAAACTCGGGTTTAGTCTACATGTTTTACTCCAAGTATCTTTGAGTAAACATGATACCGACACTTTTTCCAAGTTCTTGGAAGAGTTGGAAAGCATTCCTGAAGTGACCAATGCCTTTTTAGTGACAGGGCAGTCAGCAGATTTTATTGTTGAAGTTGTGGCAAGAGATATGGAAAATTACAGTGATATTTTACTCAAACGCATTGGTAAAATTGAGCATGTGGTGGCACTTCATTCAAGCTTTGTGATTAAAGAATATAATGTATTTAACTGTAGCGGTTTGTTGAGTAAGGTTTAGCGTATGCTGAGGTTCTATGCAGCTACTGAGTATCAAGCATCTTGCCATCAAAAATTTGTATACTATCAGCGACAACTTTTAGCTCTCATACCCAAAGCACAGATTGAACATATTGGTTCATCTGCCATTCCTTATGCAGTTTCTAAAGGTGATTTGGATATTTATGTGGCTGTTGATGCTGTAGATTTTGACTCAGCCATCGTTAGTATTTCCAGTTTAGGTTTTGTTGAAAAGCTTGATACTTTAAGAACGCATGAACTATGTATGTTAGAGTCGCTACAGCAGGATGATGTTGCTATTCAATTGGTTGTGAAAAACTCTCAGTGGCAAAGTTTTTTGATCTTTCGTGATCGCTTGTTGAAAAATCAGAATTTAGTCATGGCTTATAATCAATTAAAACACGACAGCCAGCATTTAAGCATGGATAAATATCGTTGCAAAAAAGCAAAATTTATTGAAAGTGTATTAAATCAGACATAAAAAATGCGCTCCCAAAGTTATATTTGAGCGCGCATTTTGATCAAGCAAAGACTAGGCGTCTAATTCTGCCAACACCGAATCAGAGAACTCAACGTTGGTATAAACGTTTTGTACATCATCTAAATCTTCCAGCATATCAATCATTTTCATGATCTTTTTCGCTTGGTCGATATCAGAAATTTCAGCTTTTGTTGAAGGGCTCATGACCACTTCAGCATTATCAGATTTTAAGCCAGCAGCAGTTAAAGCATCTTGCACATCACCAAAAGATTCGGGTGTAGTAATGACTAAGATTTCATCTTCATCTACTTCGATATCTTCAGCACCTGCTTCAAGGGCTACGTCCATGATTTGATCTTCTAAAGACACATCTTCAAAAGTGATCTCACCACGCTTTGTGAATAAGAAAGCAACTGAACCATTTGTGCCTAAGTTACCATCTGTTTTTGAGAAACAGTGACGCACATCTGGTACAGTACGGTTTAAGTTGTCAGTCATGGTTTCTACAATAACTGCAACACCACCAACACCATAACCTTCGTAAGTAATTTCTTTTAAATCGTCGTTATCTTCACCACCAACACCACGTTGGATTGCGCGGTTAATGACGTCACGTGTCATATTCACAGAAAGTGCTTTTTCTACAACTGCACGGAGACGTGGGTTGCTTGCAGCATCACCACCGCCAAGCTTTGCAGCAGTTGTTAATTCACGAATAAATTTGGTAAAAAGTTTACCACGGCTAGCATCTTGTTTTGCTTTACGATGCTTAATATTGGCCCACTTGGAATGACCCGCCATGCGAAATATGCTCCTTGTAGATTGGCTTTGTGCCTATCAAATTGTGCAAATTCTACCATAAGCACTTTTTTATGCGAAAGTAGGTGTTTTTCTGAAATGAGTCAGATTAAACAAAAAATAAATAAAATTGTTTGAAATAAAGCCAGTTATTTCAAATTTAGATTGTGAAGCAATTCATTTCAAAAATGAGCCCTTAGAAAGAATTGATTTAGACCTAAAGGAGAGGGGCTATTCACATTCTTTTAGGTCATTTAGATGAGCTGATTTGGGATCATTTCTAGCTTCGGGAATTTCGATATCTAAACCAACATGTTCTTTATAAAGTGCTTTAATGAGGGCCAAATCATGATCTAACTCTGTGGGATAGATTTTTCCAAAAATACCCCCTTGTTTGGTTTGCGAATTCGCATACATGAGTACAATAGGGACATTTGCGGCTTTTGCAATATGCCAGAAGCCTGTACGAATCGGTTTACGTGCTTCGCCTGTTTTTGCACGGGTTGCTTCTGGTGCAATCACCAAGTTGAATTTTTCATGTTGAGAAAAGTGTTCAACCATTTGCGACACGATGTCTTTATTTGACTTACGGTCAACTGCAATACCACCAATCGCCTCGAGTAGTGGCTTGATTGGCCCCTTGAATAATTCTTTTTTAATCAGGGTATGGATTTTCATATCGTAGATTTGAAAAATGGCCAGTGATAAAACAGCATCGAGCATAGAGGTATGCTCAAATCCAATGATGACTTGCTTATCTTCTAAAACATTTGGTTCCACATGGTATTTCCAGCCTGCGAGCTTAAATGCAGACTCGCCAATCAGTTTCTTTAACATGAGCATAAATATACAAGTGTTTTTTAAAGTGGCTAATGTCTGCTTGTTTGGCGTTTGAGTCAAGCCCTAACTTAATTCTGATCAGACATTAGAGGTCAGATTTTTCCATTAGTAGGCTAAATAATTATGATTAAAAGGTATGCAATAAGTCTTTATAGATATTTATTAATAGAAAATAAGTATAATTTTTTTAAAAATACTACTATTCATAATCGAAATGAAAGATTAGACTTTGGTCTAAGAAAAGAGTGTGAAATTTCATACTTTAACTTTGGTGTAACAAAGTTCAGGATTGTTAAAATGACTTATCTTTCGACTTTTTTATGGGCATTTGTCCTTTTCGGTTTGGTTGTTCTGTGGTCGGTTGTTGAATTTTTCATTGAGTCTCGTAAGAAAAAGGAAATCAGTATTTAGTGGTAATAATGTATAAATGCACTGATTTTTGATGCTAGCTATAACTAGCTTGATTGACTTAAAAATTTAATTTTCAATCATCTATAATCGTTAATAGCTCTTATTCTAAATGAGATACTTTGTTAGAGCATCATGTTTGGATGCTTAAAATTTATACTTACTAGTCATATATAGCGTGTTGGATGTTATGTTCACAGTTATTCAATGCTTAACTTAGCCATATTTTTGTGAGTAGTGAGGCTAAGTGATTATAGTATAGGTTTCTGTAGGAGGGTATAGAAACAATGGGGCGCGATCAGTCATGATGGCTTGTCTCATATCATTTGAATCTATAGCTGCAAGTTTAGGCAAAGAATTTGTTACAGTTATCATAAAAAATGCCTGAAATAAGATTTGACAGGAAAATCTAAAGCAAAGATAAATTAGGTCGTGATTCTGAGAATGGTGAAGATTAGAAAGGATTGCTTAAATGAAAATTTCGAATCTTTTTTTTAAATAAGCAGAAACGACTAATACTTGAATTCAAAATGTTTATATAAAAATAGCCAATAAAAAACCACCTAGGATTAATGCACCTAAGTGGTTGTTTTATATGGTGGGCCCACACAGACTTGAACTGTGGACCAACGGATTATGAGTCCGCTGCTCTAACCAACTGAGCTATAGGCCCTATATGTGTCGAAGTAATTATTTATCAATTACTTGCGATGTGTCCAATACTATCCAATATTTTGACTTGAAGCAAGCATTTTTACCAAGTAGACGCATAGTAGACTGTAAAAATTATTGTGCTATATTGTTTGATATTGCGACAGATAGCGATTCTATATATGTCATCCAAAAGAGTAAAGCTAACAAAGTCATTTATTGATCAATTAGAGCTGACACCGGCCATCTATAGAGACAGTGAATTGATCGGCTTTGCTGTGCGTGTAAACAATAGCTATAAGACATATATTGTTGAAAAGAAGGTTTTAGGTAAGTCTGTCCGGTCTACTTTAGGTCTACACGGGAATATTACATTAGCCCAAGCAAGGGAAATGGCCCGTGAAAAGCTACTGCAAATGTCGCAAGGCTTAAACCCAAATACAGAGAAAAGAAAACGAATTTCAGAAGAAGATGAAAGATTAAATATTGCTAAGCAAAAGCCAACAGTTAAAGATGCTTTTGATAACTATCTCTCATTAAAATCACTTAAGCCAAGAACTGTCCATGATTATATGGTTGTCCGAGATAAGTATTTGGGCGATTGGCAGAGTGTTAAGCTGGATGAAATCTCAAGACGGATGATTCAGGAAAAACATGCAGAACTGAGTAAAAATAGTAAAGCTCAGGCAAATATGGCTATGCGTGTTTTTTCTGCAATATATAACTTCTCGGTAGAGCATTATTTAAGTGATGATGATCAACCAATACTCATTCCATATAATCCGACAAAAACATTAAGCGCGAAAAAAGTATGGAATAAGATTAAGCGCCGTAAAACATATATTAATGAAGACCAGTTACCAGATTGGATTAAAGCAATATTTGAATACCAGGATAGAGGGCAGGTACTCGAAACAAATCGAGACTTTATATTGACGCTCATTCTTACTGGATTTCGTAGAGAAGAGTGTGAATCGCTTCCATGGTCCAGCATAGATTTAAAATACGGAACGATAACCTCAATAGATCCTAAGAATGGAGAGCCTCATACGTTACCTTTGGGGGATTTTTTATTCGAGCTTTTGAAAAAGCGTAGACGGAATGTAAAAAGTGATTGGGTATTCCCTTCAGCCAAATCTAAAACAGGGCATATTGTGAATATCTCTAAAGTTAGAGCAAAAATTAACGATCTTTGCGCCGTTAAATTCACTTTCCATGACTTGCGTAGAACATTTGGATCAATTGCTGAAGGTTTGGACTATGGGCACTATACAATTAAAAGACTGCTAAATCACAAGAAAGATAGCGATGATAATGATGTTACTTCTGGCTATGTCCAGGTTAGTGATAAGAGGCTACGCGAAGCAATGAATGAAATTGAAGAAATAGTCCTCAAGAACTACAAAGAAGAGTATATACAAAGGTTTAAAGATCAATAATTAAAGCCCACATAAGTGGGCTTTCTATTAAGCTGTATGAAGCATTCGATGATTATTTACATAATCCAAAACATCTTGTTTCTTATATAAGATGGTTCGAACTGTTGGTTTTGAAAAAGGTATTCCTCCACCTTCACAACGCTTTTTTTGTAGCCATGAAATTGAGAAGCCACATGCCAGCGATACAGCTTCAGGTGTAAAAAGGCCGTCATCAGGTGAATTTCGAAAATCCTCAACCAAAGCCTTTCTTTCTTCAACTGATAAACGGTCCAATTTGGTTAAACGAGCCATTAAGACACCTCCTTCAATTCATTCTGCAAAACATCAAAGATTGGAACCAGCATGCAAACCTGACATGGAATAACACCACCGCCTTCAGGGTGAGGATCATGCCAAAGCTGACCGTGCTCATAAATTACAGAATGCATATGCCCGCGAGGGGAAATCCCCGCAACCAAGTGTTTTGCACCAATCGCTTTACTAATTTCAATAACCCAATTTTGATCTTGCTCAGTTGGGTTTTTATCAACGCCTAGATTCAGCATTCTGTAGCCATGCTGGCGCAGGAAATAATTCAGGTTATCTTGATATAGTGTGCCGCTACCCGGTGCTGTGGGATGGTTAATATCAATGCCTTCCCAAAAGCTTGGGATATCTTCGATATTTAAACCTAGTAGTGTGGCAATTGTTGCACCTTCACAGTTACCACCCAAGCCAGTGATGGTTTGCATTACTTTTTTCATACCGCCTCCTTCTTGATATCAATTAGCTCAAACGGCAATTTAGTGTCCAGTCCTGTGAATTCGTCTTTAAATCCAAAATCTACAAGGATGTGATAAAGGGCAGAGGCTTGCTCCGCCGTGAATGTTTTGGTGGTACCTGACTTGCCTATAACGAGTGGTGCAAATTCTTCGGCAAGGTCTTGGGCGATGAGTTGGAGATTAGTCAAGCTGCACCTCCAAATAGGTCATGATGTTGAGCAGCTGGATTAATCCAAAGACATTCAGTACGAACATCAGTACCGCGACCAGCAGAAATTCTTGCTTTAGTATCGACACGTTTCCAATTTTTTAAAGTATCGTTATAAAGCTCACTCGGATAGCCTGATAGCATCACCATACCTTCTAGCTCGAGTAATGTTTTTAATAAAGTTAGATGGTCTTTATCGTCCATTTCATGACGGTATATTCTTCCAGTCTTAGCCCCTGAGTACCGAGTGTCATGTACATAAGGTGGATCTACATAATGCAGTGTCGTAGAAGCATCATGGTCCTTTAAAACCTGAACAGCAGGGCGGTTTTCAATGAGGACTGAGCTTAAACGCTGACCTATTAGTTGGAGATGTTCAGGATAGGTAGCCCATAATGATTGGGCTGTACCATATTGGCGTTTAGTATCAATACGAAAACCTGTAATTCCTTTTGTTGCTCCTGCGGAACCAAAACCCATTTGCGCACGAATAATTACCCGTCTTGCACGTTCAACTTCAGTTGTGGCCACACTCCAAGCATCTTCAAATTCTTCTCGACTGTATGGAGTTAGTACTAGTTGCTCAATTAGTTGATCACGTAATTCAGCATCGCGGAGAACTCTAAATAAATTAACGATGTCGCCGTCAAGGTCGTTATAGACTTCGGCATAAGCTCTTGGCTTTTGAAGTAAAACACCTGCAGCACCGCCGAAAACCTCTGTATAGCAAGTATGGTTGGGCATTTGAGCAATTACCCAATGAGCTAAACGAAATTTACCGCCGTGATATCGGATTAAAGGGTGGTTAAGTTCAGTCATGCCGCACCTCGATATTTGCTTTCATGTTTAAAGTTGGCCTCAACTAATGCTCGAGATAACTGAGGGCAGACTGAATTGCCGACCATTCTTGTTTGCTCAGTCTTAGTCAAACGGATTTCGGTACCATGCTCATCCAGTCCTTTTTCAAAAATATAAGAATCAGGAAAACCTTGAGCTTTGAATAGCTCTACTGGTTGAAGCATACGGAAACCAATATCTACAATTTGATATTGCTGTTGGCCTACAGTTACCAATCCGAACCGGTCACGTGTTGGAATAGTGCGTAAAGGCTCCCCAATTGAATTACCGTCTTTCTCATTGCCATAGAAGGCAGTTAGAAAAGCGCGCACTTCTGCAAACTGATTCACAGTGGTCATGGTGTGGATCGGTTCACCCAGCTCCTGACCAATGCAATTGTTCTTCATCTTCGATAAATGACTGACAACAAGTGAATTGTGGTCCTTGGCTGTAATTGTATGGACAGGTTCTTTTGCTGAACTACCCACAACACCAGTATAGTTTTTGGCTAAAAATGCCGACACTAAGCCGTGATGCCCACCAGTTGCAATAGTGTGTAAGGGATTCATCACATTATTCCCATGATGGCCAGAAGTGTTTACCACAAGACTTGGAGTAATGAGTGCATGATGTCCACCTTTAGTCTGCGCGCAGATTGTACGTAGCGGCTCATTAATCGGCATTGACCGTTTATTCGATGCATTTGCGCATTCAGTTAAAACTGGTGCCATACCATTAATAATGAACGGATCTGGATTATCAAAAACAAACTTCTTAAGCCCACCCGCAATTCGTTCAAGTGTTGCAGTTGCAAGCGGACGTGTACGTGTGAAAATGCTTGGACATTCAATTGACCAATCTATGCATTCAGCCGCCGTGCGCCATGGTTTTAATTTGCCTTTCTTCACCTGGATAGATTTAGGATGACCATGAGTAGGCACAGGCCATTGAATAGGTAAGCCATCACGACGGGCAATCAAAAAGAAGCGCTTTCGAATAGTCGGTGAACCGAAATCACATGCTCGTAATTCACGGTAATCTACTTCATATCCTTGCTTCTTTAACGCATTAACAAAACTATTAAAAGTCCGTCCTTTTCGCACAGGGCAAGGCATACCCTTTGAGTTGAGATGTCCCCAAGTTTTAAATTCTTCAACATTCTCAAGCATGATTACTCGAGGGCGAACCTTTGCAGCCCAACGGAGTGCAACCCAAGCTAAACCGCGAATTTTTTTCTCTACAGGCTTTCCACCTTTAGCTTTAGAGAAGTGCTTGCAGTCAGGTGAAAGCCAAACAAGTCCTACAGGTTGATTGCCAGTAACTTCAATCGGATCTATATCCCAAACGCTTTCGCAATAGTGCTTAGTTTCAGGGTGATTCACTCGATGCATTGCAAGAGCTTTTGGGTCATGGTTGATGGCAACATCAACAGGGCGATTGAACGCTTGCTCAAGGCCAGTACTAGTCCCGCCACCACCTGCAAAGTTGTCAATAATTAGCTCATGGGGGAGTAGGTTATTCATAAAATCTCTCCCAAACTTTGCTGCACAGAATGCGGTAAACGCTCTTTAGCCCACCATAAAACAGGACCATCTTCGGTGTCATAAGCTGCTATCAGAAATAAACCTTCTGTTGGAGGTGTAGGCTTCCACTTAGACCAATCAGCTGAGTCTTCATCAGGAATTTCTGGAATATCCATGTATTCCCAACGTTCAAGAACAATATCTACACCTAGATTGTCTTGCAGTTGCTCCCATTGTTCAGCAGTGTAGTATTCAGCACCATCATCAATAGTGTCGTGTTCAGCAATGTCAGGATGAAACCAAAGACTGTTTAAATCTTCAGGAACATCGACTGGTTGGATTTGAAATGTTTTTTCAATCATGACTTTGCTCCTGTGCTTCGATCGCTTCAGGTAGGGGCATCCAATGGGTCACATTTTCAAAAATACTTGCTGCACCATTAATCCAGAAACCCTCTTCAAAAAAAACACCATACTCATTTTTGCAGGACTCAAGATATTCAGCCACGCAGGTTTCGAAACCATCGCAACTAAGCACACTTTGATTAAACCCTGGTAGCTTATCCTTAACTGAAATCCATTCAGGAACGGCTTGAGCTGTAGCCACTTGCCATAATTTCCAACCTTGATTGATTTCGATGTACTTGTAATCTCCATTTTCTAAACGTGGATATGGACGTTTGACGATAGGCGAGAATATTTCGCTGTAAGCTTGTTCGAACCCTTCAGGTACAGGTTGAGCTTGTTTCCGACTAAAATTAATCGCCTTTTTCCACATTGCCCAACCAGTATTCACGCGATGCCAAATTTCAGTCGCATCTACTTCGAAATCTTTGTTGAGGCCATCTTTAATTACATAGTTCCCTTGTTCCATGTCGAAAATTACATATTCAAAATGACTTGGTAGCCAATATGTAGCTTCAAAGTTTGGCAATTGCTCAGCCCAAAATTCCTGTTTTTCTGCCAATGTTGGCATTTTTTGATTTTTCATCCCGCCACCTTCATTTCGATATAATTAGACTCTTGGTAATTCACGTATTCTTCATACAGTGACTGACATGCTGCATTACCTGTTAAATCATTCTTTACAAACACATAGCTCAACGATTTCTTTGTGCCTTTACCTGAGAACGTGCAACTGCCATCAGCCAGTTGTTTCTTTACATAGCCCAATAATTCAAGCCAAATCATGAAGGCAATGGCATGCTTGTTTTTAATTCTGAAGATCATCTATACCCCCACGTATTCACAAAGTTTTGAATACAGTCCTCAATCCCAAAGAGGTTGATGTTCGTATAAGTTTTCACCCGACCATTGTGCTGTACTATCAGCACACGGGTAATGGAAGAGTAGGTGTAGCTCATGCAATCGCTCTCCCTTGTTCTTGGGTGGTATTGATGATGTGGGCTTTTACATTGTCAAAATGCTGAGCTTCAATGGCTAATAGACTGTCGATCCCTTGGTCTTCGCAGAAAGCCATCACATCGAGTCCTGCTTGCGCAAGAAGATCTTGCAATTCATCACGTTGAGATTCTGATATCCCATTAAATTCAGGTGGCTCCATCCATGTTTCTCGCGGTATATCGAATGTGCAGCCGAGTGCCTTCGCTCGAGCAAGCATGGCTTGACGCATGTTTTGATAATATGTGTGTTCTTTGTCTTGCTTTAGGGTTTCGGTCAGGTGATTTAAGTCGCTTGCATAAACAGCTTCTTCGCAGCTTTGTTTCCAGTTATCCAAATCCTCAAGTGCTTTATTTAATGCGATTTGAGCAGGGGTAAGTGTGTTGATATGGGCTTTCGCCTCTGCAATTAAGCCTGCAAGAAAAGTAGGGTGTGATTTAAGATCGGGTACCCAAACCTCACCAGTCTCACCGCCTAAAGCACCTGAATTTTTCGCATGATGTGTTGGAGATGGCTTAAAGTTAATAACTCTCGCATTTTTACCTTCACCAGTAGTAACAGTGGTCAAATAACCCATGATGTCTGCAATACGGTAAAGTTCATTTCGGTTCTTACCGCCAAGCTCAGGACGGTAGATGATCTGATCACCACTTTGGTCTTCTGAGGCATGGGCAATAAAAACAACATCCTTACCAAAGCTTAAAAGTGTATTGATGTACTGCTTAAACTTCATGTTTGCTAAGCCTTGGGCTTTTAACTTGAGTGCACCATCTTGCTGACGGTTATTTGCTGTTTTAAGTAAATGTGTCTTGATGGATTCAAGCATTGCGCCAACGGTATCAATAACAACAGTATTGAACGGTGCTAGATCTTGTTCAGTAATGTTTTCAATATCTGACCACTGCTGAACTGGAACAACAGCTCCGCGACGAAGTTCCCCAGTGCGGTGTGCACCACGGTCAAAGTCAAATGAAATTGCTTTATCTGCTGTAAAGCCTAGAGACGTTTTACCAAGCCCTGGATCTGCATAGATGTAAGTAATAATCGCGCTTACGTTTAATGCTTGGTCTGCTGGAATAATAGGTATAGCCATGATGAATACTCCTTATGCCCAGAACAGTGAGCCTTTAGCTCGTTTATATGATTTTGGATAAGCACGTGTAAGTGACTTTTGAAGGCGAACAGCCATGGTTTTTCTTTGTTGGAAAGCACGTTCACGTTCAAAGTTTTCACGAATCCAAGGTTTAGCCACTTGCTCTTCAAGAGTGACTTTTACAAGACCGTTTGGTGTTTCCTTGAAAATGTCTTTTCCTTTTGCCACATAAACGACAGGGTATTTAGTCCCAAGGCTTAAACGTGTATTGCCTTGAGCATCGTCATCAAGACGTTTAGAGAAACTATTTTGAGTAGAAGTAGTCATTAGCCCGCCTCCACTAAACGATGCTTTTCGATATAGCCTTTGATGAGGGCATTGAAGTTTTGGTGGTCGATGTGATCTGTGAAGTCGTTGTATGGATTGCCTAGGGCATCAGAAACAGTCACTTCATCAAGGCTGGTTACATCAACTGCAGTGAATTCACTACCCGGCACGCCGTAGCTGTCAGGGTATGCCTCAACTTCAAAACGTGCTGTAACACGGAAACCATCTAAACGAATAACCGCTTCGCCGTGGTTATCACCAGTCATACGTAATGCAAGGAGTTGGTATTCAGATGGGGCAACGTTGGCAACTACAGGTTGAGCAGCCTGCGGTGCAGTTTTAAAGCCACAGCTCAGCACGCCTATTGTTACAGCAGCTACACCAAGAGATATCTTGATGGTATTGAAAGGGGATAAGGTTTTGTTCATAATTGATCTCGCAATTTGCAAAAGCCCTGATCCCGTCGAAAGTCTCAGGGCTTTTTAATGTCTGTGAGATAAAGGTAAGCTAACTTACCTTTATTGTCAACTATAAAGGTAAGTAAGATTACTATTTATTTTTATAACTTACTTTCTAGTTTTTAATAAGCAAAAGAAAACCCACTGCTTAGGTGGGTTGTTTGAAGTCATTTTTAGTATGTGGTGGCGAACTACTTACATTGAATATAAATTAGTGTTCCAAATGATTTCATATAAGTATTTTAGTTCTAATCATTTTAACGTCGAATTCGCTTCACAACCTGCTTCCACCAATATTGACCTAGTACAGATATACCTTCTGATTCAATGCGGCTAGGAGAGTAATACTCATCAGGAAATTGATTTTTATCCGAATTTGCAGAAACAGCTTTAAATCCGCCTTTGCCCTCATCATTCCAGTTAAACAGGTATTTAATTTTGGTGTCATCTCCAACCTGAAAAGCATAAATTTCACCGTCATATATAGTTTTGGCAGACATATCAATTGATATGGCTTGCCCATCTTTTAATTTGGGAAACATGCTTTCACCGCGAACGTGAATTACCTTGGTAGTTGCTGGTTCAACATTGCATTCTTTAATTAAATCAACTGGAAACAACATTTTGTTATTACTTGGTTTTTCTAGATTTAAGTACCCATTTCCTGCACTTACAAATACATCATCATAATAATCAATAGCTACATACCCATCAGGAACTGGATCTCCAGCTTGATAAATACCAACTTCGATCTTAGCTATATCAGCATTGCTCTTTTCTGGAACTCCCACGCCACTCAAAAGCCATTCAGTTGTTGTACCTAAGGTTCTGGCTAATGCAATTAAACTCTCGTGTTTGGGTACATTCTCATCTTTTTCCCAATAAATCACAGAGGTTTTAGAGACACCAAGCGCATCAGCAATTTTCTGTTGAGTAAGATTTCTTTGTCTTCTTAATGCTTTAAGGCGGCTACCAAGAGTTTCCATATCAATACAACCAAATATTTGTAAGTTATCTTACCAATTGACGAGGTAAGTTTTATGTAGTTAAATTGGGTAAGTTAAATTACTTATAGGGTAACCTAAATGACTAAGTCGGATGCTCTGCGATTACTCAATTGCTCAGTTACTCAATTAGCCGAAAAGCTTGGTATTTCTCACAACGCTGTCAGTCAATGGCCTGCTGAAAAAATTCCATTAGCTCGTGAATACCAAATTCGTGACTTAGCGAAAGGGAAAAAACCTCTTAATCGCAATGTTGCTTAACAAATTATCTCGCGATAGCCCCGCCAAAGAAACGTGAAACAAATCAAGGATTTCACAAATGCAAGAAATAACACTAAGCCGTGAAGCCCAAACGGCAATTTTTAAAATGATTAACCAGACGCAGGGGATTTCGCCAAAGGAAATTGCTCAGGTCACTGGTGATTCACATAACACGATTTGCAACTACGGCAACGTAGGAATGCCGAACCATCTACCGAGCTTAAAGAAGCTTGAAACCATCATGATGTACACGCAGAACCCTGAAATTTTAAAGGTGTGGGCGCATCAGATGGGTTATGCACTTGTGCCAGTGGATTGCGACTCAAGCAAACATCATGAGCTATCAATCTTTGAAGCAATGATGCAGCACAACATTAAAAGCGGGAAAGCAAACCGGGTTGTGTATGAGGCTTACGAGGATGGGGTTATTACACCGGCGGAATACGAAGAAATCCACCAAATTACTCAAGGCTTGATCGAGTTGATTACCGCCGTGGATCAGGCAGCACTTAAGCAAATGCAGAAGTACACATCAAATGCACAAAAAGAAAAAGCCTGATTGTCGGGATCAGGCTTTCTCAAACATTCAATTCAGAGGGTAAATCTTTATGAATAAATTAAATTTAGCACAACAAGTAATTGAAGACAATACGGATTTTTTAATCGGTGATGCTGTAGTACTTAATGAAGTCATAGGCAACTTCGATGAAATTTATAACGTCATGGAAGTCTACGAAAACACGGTCGATGTTTACATTGGTATTGGCATTTTAACCTTAAACAAAAAGTTTGTTCGTAGTGCCTCAACTATTGAGCTCAATGCAAAACGCCGTTTAACAGAAGCTGAACAAGCCTTAGCGGAGGTTCCATGATTACCAACAAGGCTATTCAAAAGAAACCTGAGCATAAGCAGGTTCAGTGGACACAATCATGGTACGAGCCAGCACTCCGCACATTAGATGGATTGCTGGAGATCCGTAGGGCGAATCTACGCAAGATCAAAGGCGATGAAAAGAATGCTGCCGTCACGCGAGATGAGTTTATGGAAATGCTGATCAATGATCATCGTGTTTCAGCTTGGTACGCAGGTGAAATCATTTCAAGCCTGCATCGAGCTGGTCAGATTTTTATGTTTGGGCGTTTTATTAAAAATATCGAAAAAGGGGATGCTGCATGAGTTTATTCAGCACTGGCCATGATGTTGTGGATCAGGTTGGTAGCGTTCACCTTGAAGGCAATATCTTGCCGACCAGTTGGTTTAGTACATTCGTTTTAGAGAGTGGAAAACCCGATTTGAACGCGATTGTTGTGCTTTCAGAAATTGTGTATTGGCATCGACCTACAGTGGTGCGAGATGAATATTCTGGCCAAGTTGTGCGCGTAAAAAAGAAGTTCAAATCTGATCTTTTGCAGCGTTCTTACCAAAGTTTTTCTGATCAATATGGCTTCTCAAAACAGCAAGTCAAAGAGGCTTTTGATCGTCTTGAGAAGTGTGGAGTGCTCAAACGTCATTTTCGCACAATTGAAGCTAACAATCAGAAATACAACAATGTTTTGTTTATTGAGCTTATTACCCCTGTGCTTTTTGAAATGACCACCCTCCCACTTTCAAAAGGGGGAGGCTCCCCATTTGAAAAGGTAGACCCTCCCCATTTCAAAAAGGGGACAAATACAGAGACTACTACAGAGATTACTACAGATATAAACACACAACAGGAATCACCTGAAAATTCAGCTCAGGATGACTCATGGAAACCTGATCAAAATTTCCTAAGCACAATTTTACTTCAAACAAAATTCAGTCATTGCGTAAACGAAATTTTAACCATGCCTGATTTCCAATTTCACTTGGGTAGTTTCAATGCGCACTGGGAAAACAAAATCTATCTCACTGAAAACCAAAAAACGAGAAAGTTCGCAGCTTGGTTGGTGCAGGAATTTGAGAAACAAGTGACCAAAGCTGAGCGCGAGGCAAAAAAACCGTCACGTAAACAATCTTCTGAAAAACCAAATAACCGCAACGTGAATGATCCTTGGGGTGAAGTTCAGAACTATAAACCAGCAACAGGTGATGTGGATACAAGGGGGCTCCTATGAACGCAATCGCACCGCTTAGTTTTGATATTCAGAAATCAACAGAATTTTGCCAGTTGCACCAGGCACAAATGGTTTCTTTCCGTGGTAAATCGTTCTGCAAGCAATGCTCAACGGAAGCGCTTAACAAAGCTCAAGCAGAACACCACAACGCCGTGAATGCCATGGTTCGTGAAAAACACTTCCAAGGCGCAAAACTTCCAACCCGTCATGCGAACAGTGGATTCAGAGAATACTTGGTCGCGAATAGCGGTCAGCAAAATGCAAAAACTCAATGCGTCGCATTTGTGAAAGATTTCACGAAGGGGATTAAGCGCAATTTGATCATGATTGGTCGCACCGGTACTGGGAAAACACACTTAGCTTGCGCCGTAGCTCGAAACATTCTCGAGACCCAAAAGTATGCCCGCTATGTGACCTCTGAAGACATGGCTAATGAAATTGCGAATGCATGGACCAAGGCTGATGACAGTGAGGTAAATGCCGTTCATCGCTTCACAGAATACGATCTATTGATTCTTGATGAATATGGATTGCATGACCGTCATGAAAACCGTCTCCAACTGGTGCACAAAGTTCTTTATTCGCGATATGACGCTGGCAAACCAACCATGTTGATTTCAAACATGACAGCACATGAATTGGAACAAGACCTTGGTGATCGTCTCTGGTCTCGTTTTCAACATGATGGTTTGGATATGGTTGAGTGTAATTGGGCAGATGAGCGTGTTGGGGGTGAAGTGTGAATTCAATGGCAAATCATCAACTTTTTGGATTAGCGGAAGAGCGAACTGATATATGGGCAACCCCGCAAGACTTTTTTGACAAGCTGAACGCCGTTTTTAAATTTGATTTGGATGTTTGTGCACTCGCTGAAAATGCTAAGTGTGGTCGTTTTTTTAGTCCTGCAGATAATGGTTTGAAGCAAGAATGGACTGGTACATGTTGGATGAACCCTCCTTATGGTCGTGAAATTATTGATTGGGTGTCAAAGGCAGCATACACAGCTGAGCAAGGGCACACAGTTGTTGCTTTGGTTCCGGTGCGTACTGATGCGCGTTGGTTTCAAGATTACTGTTTAGGTCGTGAAATTCACTTTATTCGGGGCCGATTGAAATTTGGAAATTCAAAAACTAATGCTCCGTTTGGGTGTTGTGTAGTTGTTTTTAGACCAAGTTTGAATGATGTAGTTTGGACAGCGGAGGCCGTATGAATGAACGCCAAGTGGACTACAGCAAAGCCGCAGTTTTAAACCGTGGTATTGATGTTTTGATCGTTATTAAAAATACCAAAATTGCCACATCTAGAGAAATTCAAGCGCAGGCATTGCCTCATTTAAGTATTCGATCTGTGCAGCGTTATTTAAGTGGCTTAGTTGTAATGGGGTTGGTCAGCGTGATTCAAGGTGGAAAGAATGATGATTTTCGCTACTTCCTCAGCGGTAAAGCAAAACAGTTATTTGGGGTGACGAAATGAAATTAACCAAACAACAGCGCACAGACTTAAAAATGAAATTTGGTGGCCATTGTGCTTATTGCGGTTGTGAGCTTGGTGATAAGTGGCATGCAGATCATATTGAAGCGGTAAAGCGCGATCTGGAGTTTATACCTGGTGTTGGACTACGGACAACCAGTGAAATGCTTAGACCACAAAACGACACATTGGAAAATATGAATCCAGCATGCGTGCCATGTAATACAAATAAATCATCAATGTCTTTGGAAATGTGGCGCAGGTCTATTGAGCATTACCGAGACGTTCAATTGCTTCGTGATAGCACACATGCACGTCACTTACATCGTTTTGGATTGATAGAAATCAAATCAGAACCTGTGGTGTTTTTCTTTGAAAAGTATGGGGCATCAGCATGAAAGCAGACGACCGCGTAAAAGTGGATTTCATAAGTGAATCAGCAACGATTTACTCAGGCAAACGCTTCACTGGATACGGTGTATTAGATCGTGTTGAAGATGGCCGTGTATTTGGGCGCTTGGATGATGGAACACCGTTTATGTGTCTATGTGCTGATGTAGAGGTGATTGAGAGATGAGTAATAAAGACTTTCTGCTCTGTCTGTTGCTTAGTGGATTTGTATTCTTTGCAATTAAGTTTTTTTGGAAGTGGGTAAACGGCGGTTTTAATAATGGCGCTGTTTGGGAGTGGATGAATCGAGGCTTTAGTTTTGGACTGGGATTTTGCTCTGCATTAGTTGTAGTGATTTTGGTGATCAAGTTGATTTCGGGTGACTGAGCATGAGTAATCCATTTCATATTGGTGACAAGGTGATGCATGACGTTGAAGCATGGAAGCAACCAACAAGCACACTAACTGTGACGCATATTAAGAATTTTGCAGTCGCGGCAATTGATGACAGTGGGCAGAAATTTGTTGGAAATTATGGGTGTTTTACCTTGATTAAACGAGGTGCCAGTGACCAGCATCTCCCTAGCTGAATATCGAAGAATCTACAAACCAAAACGCAGAGCTAAACGACCTGCATCGGTTAAGAAACAGCGTGTTGTTAGTGAGGGCGAGCAAACCCTAAGCCTACAGCTCAAGGCGCTTAGAATTGAGTTTGAGCAGGAGTTTAAGTTTCACCCCACACGTAAATGGAGAGCTGATTTTCATTTGAAGGGCAAAAAGATTTTGGTCGAAGTGGAAGGTGGGATCTGGAGTAATGGCAGGCATACAAGGGGAAAGGGTTATTTAGGTGATTTAGAGAAATACAACACAGCAACAATGATGGGTTATCAGGTAATACGGTTTAGTACTGAGCAAGTGAAAAGCGGCAAAGCGATTGAGCAAATTTTAAAATTAATAGGGTGATGAAATGGCAATGGTTAAGGTTTGGGGCAAAGAGATAAAAGGCAAGCTTTATGCGGTTGGTGATATTCATGGCTGTTACAACTTGCTTATGAGTCGCTTAAAAGAAATCGGTTTTGATTTTGAAAATGACTTGCTTGTTGCTGTTGGGGATTTGGTGGATCGAGGTACCCAGAACAAAGAATGTGTAAGTCTCATTGATGAGACTTGGTTTACATCGGTACGCGGTAATCATGAGGATTTGTGTATTTGGGGGCGATGTGATGTTCCTTCTAAGCGTTGCCATATTTCCAATGGAGGAGAGTGGTTTTACGAGCTGAGTGTTGAAGATCAATTTCAAATTGCTAAAACATTTTCTGCTTTACCTATTGCTTTGGAGGTTACACATCGAGGCAAGAAATATGGATTTGTTCATGGGCATATTGAACAAAATAACTGGGATGAATTTAAGCAAGTTCTCACCAATCCCTTGTCAAAAAAAATAGACGGCAGAAGTCCTGCCGATTTGGCGATATGGGGGCGTGACCGACTAGATGAGGAGAAAAAGCAATACACCCATGTAACAGGAGTTGATGCGGTAATCATGGGTCACACAGTTACCCAAAAGCCATGCAAGCGCGACAACTGCTATTGGATTGATACAGGTGCGGTTCATTGGGGAACTATGACTATTTTAGATTTGAGTTTGATTTAAGGGGATTTGGGATGAATGCAGTTATGGCAGATAAATTTGAACAATTTGAATGGTTGACTCATGGCATTACTGCGAAGTCACCAAACTTTGAGCCACAAGCTCATGGCACTGGGGAGAAACCTTTGAATTACGAAGATCGTTTAGGTGCCATTGCTACAATGGATACACAGTTGGCAAAGTCGGTTACTTCATTAATTGTCTTTGATGGTAAATGTGAAAGTGATTATGAATATGTGCGTATGCACCTGGTAAATATCATGCTTCAAAACGCCGTGGCAGATAAGAAGCGAGAGCCTGAGCAAATTACCATGAATCACTTGGCTTACTTAATTGCACGCATGGTTATAGATTTCTCTTTGGATCCCCAGCTTGAGAATAATTTTACTGCTCAAGGACGTTTGTATTATGCGGGGATTAATACCATGCAGATGACAACGAATGTCTACCGTCTAACTTGGAAGCAGTACGAAAACTTAATGTCATTGGCTTTGGAGTCCGCTATAGACGAAGCTGCAAAATCAATAGAAAAATACAAGAAAGAAACCTACAAAGAAATAAAGGTGTAAGGTCTATCATTATTCTGATAACTAGGCTATAGTTTTACTATACTGGTCGTATTACGGTTTATCCGAGACCAAGCTTTAAAAGCTCATTCAAACATGGGCTTTTTTAATGCCTTGAGAAATGTTCCGTGAAAGCAATATCAAGGCACCCAATGGCGGCTTAACTTTATTCGTAGTGGTTTAAATTTTAATGCCGCCACCTAGTGCCATTAGCTCAGTTGGATAGAGCATCCGCCTTCTAAGCGGATGGTCGCAGGTTCGAGCCCTGCATGGCGCACCAAAATTCAGGAGAACAAAGTGCTCCGATTGTTAATGTGTTTATTTGGCCTTCACGGTGCAACTGAGATTGATCACACGATTGACGGTGATGAGATTAAAGTTTGCCGTGATTGCTTGGATGAGATTGATTGACCCTGCCACTTCGGTGGCTTTTGCCGAACGGATTACGGCACACGAAACCCCGCTCAATATGCATTATTGGCGGGGTTTTTCTTATTACTAAAATATACATAACCTATAGCTTCATTATATGGGATGTAGGTAATTAGATATAAACTCAAGCTTAGAAAATATTTGTTAAAATATTGTGCTTGTTTAAATATTTTAATGTGTTATCAATCTACCTTTATATTATATATCGAGATTTTTATGAAAATCGCGGTCATTGGTGGGGTAGCTGCAGGTAAGGTTAGGGAAATTTTAGCTGTAGGGGGAGTTGCTGACGAAATAGAGTGGCAATGTGAATACGAAAAACCAGTTGCACCAATAATATTTAGCGCTGGGTTTCAGAAAGTTATTGCCAAGCCTGGAGTGGCTGAAATAGAAAAATATAGACTTAAGATTCTAGAAAGAAATGAAGAGTTAAGGCTTTTTTATGTTCTCGAATCTATGGAAGAAGATTTAATTAACACTCAGTTAGATGAATATTGGTGCAAATCAGATATCTTGGGGCATAAGAGGAAATTTGAATCTTCAGATGTTCTAGCTTGACTCGTAATGAGTTGCTGGTGATTGATAGCATTATGATTAAGTTGAAAGATCGGGTTAAGAATCTAAGAATGGCCCTACACAATTAATTAACTAATACTTCATCTTTGTATAATTTCTTACATATCTATCACTGTAAATTGTGAGAAATGTATTCTTTTAGTGTTGATAATTATTTTAATTGTGAGAGTATAAAAAAAGAACAACAAAGGGGAGATAAGTATGACTTCACAAGATGTGCTTGTAATCTCGGTTTCGGCTTTTATTCTTACCTTAATCATTTATGAAATTGGACAAATGTCGATGTTGTTTTAAATGAACCACCTTCGGGTGGTTTTTTAATGGGTGCTGTATATGAACGCAGACGACTATTTTTGGAAAACCAAAAAGCGCCCACCTAAAACGAAACCACGCTCTAAACCTTTGCCAAAAGCCAAAGAGGCATACTTAGAAGCAGAAGAAGAATTTGAACATGCTTTAGGTGTTCTAGGCATCAAATATGAAAAGAAATTCCAATTTAAATCTACAAAGCATTGGCGTTTTGATTTCCATTTAATCGAACATCGAATCTTAGTTGAGATTTCAGGTGGTCCTTGGTCTGGTGGTCGTGGTGGGAAATTGGCGAATAAGGCTTGGAGTCTAGACCGATACGATGACGCTGCCGAGATGGGATATACCGTAGTACGTATTGAGTCAGCAAATCGCTACAAGGTTGATGAATATGGGCCACTTCAGATTGAAGCTAATTTTGCATCTCAATGGCTGAAAAACTTAAAGAGACAAATATTCAATGGAACAGATCAGACCATTCCCACCGACGGATCTCATTGATCAGGCTGAGGAAGAAGAAGCAATTCGCCTTGCGCCCGCCGTGGAATTAAAAGAATGGGTGATTAAGAATTATCTAACCATTGGTGGCCAACTCCACAATCCAGATCATGACCATATCTCAGAGTTACTACATGACGATGAAACCTTTTTAGCATTTGCTTGGGCGTCATCTGCATGTATGGCAAAGAAGCGTATGGTACTGGGCCAATGTGAAAAAGTGATGTTTAACCAGGGCGGATGGAAGAAGGCTCGGCAGGAACAGCAGATGAGGGACTGGTTTGGTTGTGTGCCAGTTTATCTCATCACTATAGACGCATCATTTTGTGAGCAAGCTTCAGATCATGACTTCTGTGCCTTAATAGAACATGAGCTTTATCACATTGGTGTAGAGCGTGACCAAGACGACGAGATTATCTATAGCGACAATACTGGTTTACCAAAGCATTACCTAGCTAGCCATGACGTTGAAGAGTTCTATGGTGTAGTCAAACGTTGGGGTGCAAGCGACAGCGTTAAGCGCTTAGTCGAAATCACCAAGACTGCGCCGTTTGTATCTGATTTTAATGTGTCTGCGTGTTGTGGGAACTGTGTGATCAATTGAGCCTTAAGGCTCTTTTTTTTGCCTATTTACCCTTACGTAGTCTTACAAAGGGGTGTTTATGGCAACACTAAGAGAGCCTGTAAAAATCTTTATAGTTCAGTCTCTTGCTTGCTTTGAAACACCTCAACAAGTAGTGGATGCTGTAAGGGAAGAATTTGGCATTGAAATTGAGCGTCAGCAGGTCGCTTCATACGATCCAACAAAAGCAACTTGCAGGGGAATGAGTAAGAAATTAAAGGATCTTTTCATTCGGACTAGAAAAGATTTTAAGTCCAATATCTACGACATTCCTTTGGCGAATAAAGCAGTACGCCTAAATGAACTCCAGAAGATGTATGAGGACTGGAACAAGAATAAGAAAATGAAGCAGAACATCATTAAGCAGATTAAGGATGAAATGCATGGCTATGAACTTCAACTCTTAGACGCTCAGCTTAAGCAGCTTGAGATAGACAAAATCAAAAATGGGGATGGTGAGGGTGCTGATGATCCAACTCCAGTCAAAGTGACCATACAGGTCGTGGATGCGAGTAAATCAAATGCCGAACATCAATCCGACCCTGAATGTACCTCAGGCTAATTTCTTACAGCTGGAGAATAAGTTTCGTGCCTTTGTTGCAGGTTTTGGATCAGGAAAAACGTGGGTAGGCTGTTCAAGCCTATGTGACAAGTCTTGGGAATTTCCTAAGGTGCCATTAGGTTACTTTGCGCCAACCTATCCGCAGATCCGTGACATCTTCTTTCCGACCATTGATGAAGTGGCATTTGACTGGGGGTTAAAGACCAAGATTTACGAATCAAATAAAGAAGTCGATATTTACTACGGTCGACAGTATCGAAGCACGATCATCTGCCGATCTATGGAAAAGCCACAAACGATTGTGGGTTTTAAGATTGGCCATGCTTTGATTGATGAGCTGGATGTAATGCCTACGGTTAAAGCTCAACAAGCGTGGCGGAAGATCATTGCGCGTATGCGTGTGAAACACCCCGGTCTAATCAATGGCATTGACGTTGCAACTACACCAGAGGGGTTTAAGTTTACGCATCAGCAGTTCGTTAAAGAGGCGAATCTAACCCCTGCAAAGCGTGCACTGTATGGAATGATTCAAGCTTCAACATACGACAATGAGGCTAACTTGCCGGATGATTATATTTCATCACTTTATGAATCCTATCCACCACAATTAATTTCAGCATATTTGCGCGGGCAATTCGTCAACTTAACCAGTGGCGCGGTATATCCAGATTTTGACCGAAAACTAAATCATACCGATGAAGAAATTAGACCAGGCGAGTCTTTGATCATCGGGATGGACTTTAACGTCCTGAAGATGGCAGCTGTGGTCTATGTCATCCGTGAAGGCAGGCCTTTGGCTTTAGATGAGATGGTTGGAGTGAGGGATACACCTACGATGGCTACCTTGCTTAACGAGCGGTTCCCTTTACATGACATGACTGTAATACCTGATGCCGCAGGGCAGGCTAAGTCATCAAAAAATAGTAGTGAATCGGATCATCAGATTTTGCGAGATAAGGGATTTAGGGTGGAGGTTAGTGGAACTAACCCGGCGATTAAAGATCGAATTAATTCAGTTAATGCTTTGATTTTGAATGGTGATGGTGAGCGTACGTTGTTAGTAAATACCAACAAATGCCCACGGTTGACCGAAACATTAGAGCAGCAGGTTTATGACGATTTTGGTATGCCAGATAAAAAATCAGGACTTGACCACGTTGGTGATGCGGGTGGTTATCCATTGGCTAAGCGCTTCCCGATTATAAAACCGGTCACTCGTATCGACCTACCAATGTTTGGATTCTAATATGAGCATTACAGCAACACATGCTGACTATGATAAGCACATTAAGACTTGGAATAAGCTGGATGATGCCTGTGGTGGTCAGGAAGCAATTAAAGAAAAACGTGAAGTATATTTGCCACTACCCACACTTTTTAAATCCCCTAAAGATTTGGATGGTAAGGGGAGATATGAAGAATATCTGCTCCGTGCAATTTTCCCTGGTGTAACAAGTCGAACGCTTGCCAGCCATATCGGATTAGCATTTGGGAAAACACCTGTATTCAATCGTCCTAGTACGCTTGAATATTTAGAACGCAATGCAGATGGTGCTGGACGTTCAATTTGGCAATGTGCACAGCGTGCGACACGACTGGTAAATAAAAACTATCGCTGTGGGGTTTACGTTGACTACCCAGCAGTAGCACCCAGCAAAAATAAGGAAGAGGAAAAGTTAAAAGGCGCTTTTCCGATGATTCATATTATCAAAGCGGGTGCAATCAAGGATTGGGATTACATTATTGTTGGTAATCAAAAAAAGCTCAGCTTTGTAAAATTGTTGGAAACAGTAAAGGTTCGCAACGGCTTTGCTGTTGAGTCAACTGATCAGTATCGTATTTTGCTGTTGGAAGAAACGGCTAATGGGCATATTTATACTGTGCAGATCCACTCAAAGGATGATAAAGGGCAGTGGATAGAAGGTGAGAAGTTCACTCCAACTGACTATCACGGCAAGCCATGGGACTACATTCCTTTTACGTTCTGTGGCGCCGTGGATAATTCAGATGAGATTGGCACTGCTCCACTGTATGAATTGGCTTCAATGGAGCTTTCATACTATGCCAGTACTGCGGATGTGGAAGAGTCTGCATTCATTGTTGGTCAGCCTACGTTGTGTTTCCCAAGCATCACACCAGAACAGTACGCAATGGTGAAAGAGTCAGGTGCTAGTGTCGGTAGTCGATCAGGCATACCTACAGATGCCAAGATGGTCCAAGCGGAAAAGAATGGACTGGCTTATGAGCGTATGAATGATAAGTGGAACCAAATGAAAGAGCTTGGCGCTCGACTCATTGAAGTTGGTTCAGCTAATAAGACAGCGACCCAGGCAGACAATGACAGCTCAATCCAGCATTCGGTTTTGTCACTCGTTGTGGCCAATGTATCTGAAGCCTTTACCAATGCGCTACGTTGGTGTGCCAAGTTTGTGATGCCTGAACATGATCTAAAGGTAGATGAGCTAAGTTTCACAATTGCTCAGGATTTTAATAAGCCCAAATACGACCCAACTCGCTCTAAATTGATTTATGAAGCCTGCCTTGCTGGTGAGTTACCAATGTATGTGTGGTACCACTACGAGCAGACAGGCACATTCCCTGAGGACAAATGGGAAGATATTGTTAAGAAAATTGAAAAGCGGGATGATGGTGGAATAGATGTCCCACCCGATGATGAGGAATAAAGATGGATAAATCAGCGCAGAAAGCCCTTATTGATGCGCTGAGCCAACATCAAGCGTATTTGTATCGAGCATCATCTCAAAGCGTAAACGAGCTAACAGCTCAATTTAATAAGCTTTCCAATGCTCAATTACTTAGATTAAGTGAATTACTTGAAGATTTGACAGATTCTGAGCGTAAAGCATTACAGAGTGTTAATTTTTCGAGCATAGCTAAAGCTAGTCAGAATATTGAAGAAATCAAAGCAACTCTGAATGAGTGGTTTAAATCAATTGATGAGGATCTAAGTTCAGAATTTGAAAAGTCTGCAGTATCACTCGCAGTTTATGAGACCTCTTATTCATCAAACCTAATTGCTAGTAGTGCTGCAGTTATATCTGGTGAGAAAATTTATAAGACCATTAAGAAAACGCCGTATTCGGGCGGTCAGTTAGTTGATTACTTATTTTCTGACATTTCCGCATCGTTGCGAAAGAAAGTGGAATATGTCATTCGTGACGGTATTTCTCAAGGCCAGACCAATCAGCAGATTATTCATCGGATTAAAGGTAAAAGAACTAAAGTAAATGATGAGTATAAGTATGTAGGTGGGCTTCTTCAGAAAAGCGTAATTGAAATAGAACGCCAGGTGCGTACTGCACGTAGTCATATCAGTAATGCGACTTACATCGACACATACAAAGCACTTGGCTATGAGTATGTGAAGGTTGTAGCAACATTAGACGGTCGCACGTGTAAGTATTGCGCTTCTATTGATGGTGATGTCTATCCAATTGACGATCCAATGCGTCCACGGTTCCCTGTGCATCCAAATAACCGCACAACCTACGTACCATGCAATAAAGATGGTGAAATTGCAGGGTTGAGACCATTTGTGATGGATGAACGCAAGGTTAAAGATATTCCCAAAGATGAGCGCAAACACTTAATTGGGCAGTTGGATGCAAATACATCGTTTAAAGAGTTCTTCGAGCAGTCGGATGAGTTTTTTCAGCGCACTTGGTTGGGTAAATCGAAGTATGAGCTTTATAAAAATGGCGAGTACAGCATTGATAAATTTGCTGATCCGTTGAATAAGCGGGGGTACACGTTGGCTGAGCTTAAAGCTTTAGATCAAAAGACATTTAACAATGTATTGGGTGAATAATGAAAGTAATTAGTCAAGGTATACCACCTGAGCTGCAAACCTACACAGCATCATGTGGTAAGTGTCATTCGGTGCTTGAGTTTCAGAAGAATGAAGCCCAAGTAAAATCCGATCGAAATGAAACAGTGTATGTGCTGAGTTGTCCTGTATGCCGTAATGATATTTGGATTGCACAACATGCATTAAAGCCTGTAGTTAAAAATATTGATCTTGATGGCTACACACCAATGCAGGGTCGCTAAAAGATTACAAACCAAATTCAAATCAAACCATGGACCCAAGCGGGTCTTTTTTATGTGAGAAAAAAATGAGTAAGAAATTGTTGGCTTTATCTCTTTGCGCATACGTTGGCACTAAATCAGTTTTAGCAACAACAATGACACGTGGTGAATATAACGAATATCGCGGTTGGAAAATTCCTGAAAATGAAGACCCAGAAGAACAGGGTTATTTGGTTGAATATGTTGATGGTGGTAAGCCATGTGATGAGCGCCATAAAGGTTATATCTCTTGGTCACCTAAATGCGTGTTTAAAGATGCTTATCGTCAAAATGGAAATTTAACCTTTGGTGATGCCATTCATGCGCTAAGACAGGGTGAAAAAGTTGCTCGCAGTGGCTGGAATGGAAAAGGCATGTGGTTAATTCATATCAATGGCGAGGCTGTAGCTCAAGCTATTGCAGACAGATATGGCGATGGTAATGCAATTCCTGTATTAGAAGCCATTTACATGAAGACAGCAACGGGCGAGCTTGTACCTTGGTTAGCATCACAAACAGATATTTTTGCAGAAGACTGGGTAATCACTTAATAAAACAGCCAAATCCAAATATAGCACCTTAGGGTGCTTTTTTTACACCTGCTGAAAGCGGATGCGGACAGCGTAACGAGCGGATGCTCACTAAAAAGGGTCGGATGACTTATGAAATTGAAATTAGACGAAAACGGTCATGTAGTGGTTCAGGATGGTAAGCCTGTTTATGTTCATGATGACGGTAAAGAGGTGGCCTTTGATGCTCCGCAGACAGTGGCAACGATCACTCGCCTGAATGGTGAAGCGAAATCCCATCGTGAAGCCAAAGAACAGTTTGAAGCACAAGTTAAAGCCTTTGAGGGACTAGATCCCGTCAAGGTAAAAGAAGCGCTCGGAATTGTTCAAAACTTGGACGCTAAAAAGCTTGTGGATGCAGGCGAGGTAGACAAGGTTAAGGCTGAAATTACCGATGCACTTAAAAAGACCTACGAACCTCAAATTCAGCAATTAACCGCTGAGCGTGATGCTGTACAACAGCAATTACATAGTGAGTTGATTGGCGGTGGATTCGCTCGTTCTAAGTACATTCAAGACAACATTGCTGTACCCGTAGACATGGTCCAAGCCCAATTTGGTAAAAGCTTCAAAATCGAAGAAGGCAAGGTCGTGGCATACGGCACGGATGGTCAAAAGATTTATTCGCGTTCTCGCCCTGGTGAAGTCGCTGACTTTGATGAGGCTTTGGAGTCTTTAGTTGGTGGATACCCACATAAAGATTCAATTCTAAAAGGTGGTCAAGGTTCAGGTGGTGGTTTTCAAGGTGATGGCGGTCAGGGCGGGTCTAAGACGATGTCGCGTGATCAATTTACAAACCTAAAACCTATTGAGCAGTCTTCATTTATGCGTGAAGGCGGCAAAGTTACTGATTAATTTTTAAAAGGAAATAATAGCGAATGGCTAACACTCTTACAGGTTTAATTCCTGATATCTACGAAGCACTTGATCAGGTTTCACGTGAGTTAACAGGTTACATTCCTGCGGTCTCGCGTGACTCTGGTATTGAGCGTGCAGCAGTAGGGCAAAATGTTCGTGTACCAGTGACCACTGAAGTTACAGCACAGGACACAATCCCTAGCGCAAATGCTCCAAATACTGGTGATACCAACGTAGACCATGTAGATGCACAAATCACCAAATCCCGTCACGTTCCTGTGCGCTGGAATGGTGAAGAAACCAAAGGTCTTTCTAATGCTGGCACGTTCAGCACAATTCAGGCTGATCGCTTCTATCAGGCTATGCGTACATTGGTGAATGAAATTGAATCAGATGTACATGTAGAAGCTTATAAAAATGCCTCACGTGCATTTGGTACAGGTGGTACCACACCATTTGGTACAGCAGCGGATTTATCTGACTTTGCAGGCGTATTGCGAATTCTTGAAGAAAATGGTGCACCTCGTACTGATCTTCAGCTGGTCCTTGGTCATGCTGCAATTGGTAATTTACGTGGTAAGCAGTCTGGTTTATTTAAGGTAAATGAAGCTGGTTCAGCAGACATGCTTCGTAACGGTATGACTGATCGTGTGATGAATATGGCGATTCGTCACTCGCATGCATCTGGCTTGCATGTGAATGGCACTGGTGCTGATTATCTCGTCAACGGTGCAGTAGGCGCAAAATCTACAACCATTGCAGTTGATGGTGGTGCAGGGACAATTCTAGCTGGCGACATTGTTACTTTTGCGGGCGATGGCAACAAATATGTGTCAGGCGGATTAGCAGGTACAAGTCTTGCCCTGAATAAGTCAGGCTTATTAATCCCTGCTGCTGATAATACAGCCATTACCCGAGGTAATGCTTACACAGCCAATGTGGCATTTGCTCGTTCGGCAATTGCATTAGCAACTCGTGCACCAGCACTACCAGAAGGCGGTGACTCTGCTGATGATGTAATTCAAGTGGTTGATCCATTAACTGGCCTAGCGTTTGAAATCGCCGTGTATCGCCAGTTCATGCAGGTTGTTTACCATGTCCGTCTAGCTTGGGGCGTAAAGGCAATTAAGCAAGATCATATTGCCTTGCTGTTGGGTTAATAAAACTTAGATTGAGCGCTATACGCGCTCTTTCTTTTGGAGAGTTACATGTCACAAGTAAAAACTGTAAAAATTAAAGATGGCGATGATTTTCGAGTCATTAATGAATCCGATTTCAAACTTGGCCAACATGAATTATATGAAGGTGAAAAGCTTTCAACTGATTCTGTGGTAGTGAGTTTGGAGGTAGGTATTACGCCTGAACTGCAAGCCACTATTGATCAAACAAAAGCTGAATGTGAAAAAGTTGTTGCTGAAAATGATGACCTGAAACAACAACTGGAAACGTTAAAGGCTGGGCTGATTCAGGGTGAACCCGCTGATTTGACTAGTTTGGTTCCTGTAGAACAATTTGATGCAGTCGCGCTTGATTTAACCAACACAAAACAGCAGTTGGCCACAGCACAAGGTGAGCTGATTTCTTTCAAAAACGATGTTGGTGCAATGCAAGCTCGTATCACTGAGCTTCAATCAGTGGATTACACAAAACTTAAAGTGGATGAACTAAAAGATGTTCTGAAATTGAAAGGAATTGAATTCTCATCTGATGCCAAAAAAGATGATTTGCTGGCCCTCTTAATTCCAAAGGAATAATGCTATGAGCTTTATTACTGTTGAAGAAGCTGAATCTATCCTTGGGGCAGACTTTGCCGATGATAGTGATAAAGCTCGTTTGATTAAACTAGCAAACACATGGATGAAGAATGAAGTTGGTTTTATTCCCGATCCGATTGACCCGCTGTTAAGAGACTCTGCCTGCGAGATTATTAAAGGTATTCAGGCTGGCGTGATTTATTCAGGTATTGCACGCCAAACCACAAGTGAAAGCGTAAAGGCTGATACGGTACAAGTGACTGAAAGCTTTGCTGAAGGTAGTGTAGAGATTTCAGAGTATGAGCAGATAGCGCGAGCATTCATTGATTCATTGGATTTGAAGTCTAAAGGATTTGGATTCGAGGTGTTTCGGGCATGATTAATACAGACTATGTTCCTGAGTGGTATATCACGCCTTTTGAGCATTCCAAGTACACATTGGCCCGCAATCAGATACATATGGATTTACTGTTTGACGACATGAGTGATTCAGATGAATTTCTATCTCTTGGCTGTCCTGCACAAGTGGATTACTACGATGGTGGGAAATATTGCATTGTTCAACTTGGGGAAATTCAAGACAAATCCTTGATTGCTATTCATGGCCTGTTATTGCATGAAGCTGTACATATTTGGCAGCGATCAAAGCTTTTGATGGGTGAAAAAGAACCCAGTATCGAGTTTGAGGCTTACTCAATACAGCGTATAGCTCAAGACTTATTTGATATGTATGAGGCAAGTGAAAGCCATGATCAAAAACAAAATCCAATCCAAAGTAGCAAAAGCCTTTGATAAAAAGCTTGCTGATGCGGTAGATACATTCACTTGTTCAAAAGAAATCCAGTCGGGTGACTTTGATTTTGAAACACAGACTTATCCAACCGTTACTGTGGAAGCGTACAGCGGTCGGGGTGTATTGTTTGGCTCTTATTTAAAAGATATGGTCAAACCAACTGATTATCAAGTCACGGACTCAAAGGCCACAGTATTGCAAAATGAAGTAGCTCAAGTGCCTCAGATCAGTGATGTTTGGACCACGCCAAAAGGGCGCTTTAAGGTGGTGAATGTTGGGCAAGACCCAACAGAATCTATTTGGGTAATTCAACTCAGAAAGGCCTAGATTATGTCATGGAAAAACAAACCTTCTAATTTTGCCTTACAGGTATTGGCTGATGGTGATAGTCATTTACGCAAAGTTAGTGCAGAGATGCTTCAAGGTGTAATTACCGCAAGCCCGGTGGACACAAGTGCTTTTCGTTCAAACCATCGTGTCACCGTGGACGCAACAACTAATGAAACGGTAGAGGGTACCGGAAATACATCACCAAAAGGTAATCTAGATCAGGTTGTTTTTAATGATGGTGCTAAGGAAATTCTGAAAGCTCACTTAGGTTCGTGTGTGTATATTCAAAATAACCTCCCGTATGCGGTTGCATTAGAGAATGGACATAGTGAGCAAGCACCAAATGGTGTCTATGCTTTAACATTTCAGTATGTGTGCGAGAAATACAAATGATGACAAATACTCAAGCTTTGCGAGCCATTCTTGCACGTGTTGGTTCTTTTACTGGGATGCTTAAAGAACATATTCAATTGGCAAATAATCCTTTGCACGAAGGCAAGCCGTTTGAGCCACCTGAAAAAGAAATATGGGCCAAGATCACCGTTAAAAATGCGGGCAGTTTTATTTCAGAGATCGGATCTAAACCAAGTACACGCACTACCGGTATTGTTTATATCCAATTGTTTGCACCGTTAAATACAGGCACAGATTTGATATCTCAGATGGCTGACAAGTGGGCTGAACATATGCAGTTCCATAAAAAGGATGAGTTGGAGTTGCGTGAAGCTTCTATTATTGATGTAAGCACTTATGGTGAACTTTATTACCAGTACAACGTGAATATTTCGTACGTAGTGAACTAAACCCAAATTCTTATTTAGCCGTCCTTTTAGGGCGGTTTTTTTATGCCTAAATTCAGGAGACAACTATGTCAAAGGGCACTGATGTGGTAATCCACATTGCGAAAGAAGAAACACCTAATACTTTGCCTGCGGTGCCAGTGTGGCATACGTTGCGTCGAAATTCAGACTCACTCAAAAAGACGGTATCAATGACACAATCAGATGAGATTGTTGATTCACGTTTTGAACAAGGTTCTGTGGCAAGTTCAGCCGAAGCAACGGGTAGCATTGAATTTGAATTATCAGCCTTAAGCCAAGATATGTTTTTTGAAGGTGTTGCTGGTAATTTATTTGTTGATTCAGGCACACCAAGTGTTTCAACTTTGGAAATTGGTGGTGACACACTACCAACATACACAATTGTTAAGCATGACAAAAAAGTCGGCTTTATCCAAGTTTTCACTGGTTGTCGAATTGGTGAGCTAACCATTCAAGGCGATACAGAAGGGAAAATCACAGGCACAGCTTCAATTAGTGCAACCGGCTATAGCAATCCAACTGCAACACCAGTAGTAAATCCTGTTGCAGCTACAGATACTCCATTCATGTCATCAATCAACGTGAATGAGTTTAAAATTAGTGGTGTGTCAACAGTAGGTACAGCATGTGCCGAGTCCTTCACTATCACCATCAATAACAATCTGACTGCTAAACCATGTTTAGGAAACGGCAGCTTGATTCCAAACCGCTATACAGAAGGTAATGTCACCATTACTCTAAATGTGACTTTGGCACTTACAACCACATCAAAAGAATGGATTCCTTACGTTGAATCACGTGAAACTATGACAGCTGAAATTGGCATGGAGGATTCAAAAGGTAATGCCTACGGTTTCAATTTCACGAAGCTGGAGCTTGATAATGACGGGCTTTCAGATACCAATAAGAATGATGATCACACTATGGCGATGGAATTCCGCCATGTGAAAGAAGCACCAACAATTACACGCACAACAGCATAATTAAGGCCCCGAAAGGGGCTATATTTTTGGAAAAAGAAAATGACCTTAGTTGTAGAAATTGAAAAAAGCAAAGAAACATCTCTTTGGAAAGAATACAAAGATGCTGAAGGTAACGTATTGGCTCGCTTTAAGATTCGTGGTGAATCTTATAAACCCTATCGTGTTGCTTTAGAGCGAGCACAAAATCAGGTCGCATCAAAAGGTTATGTAGTATCTACGGCCAGTGGTGAAGATAAGCTTTATCATGAATTATTACTTGAAGCTGCTGCTTGCCACCTTATTGAAGACTGGGATGGTGTATCTTTCCGTGAAAATGGCAAAGAAACTGAGCAGCCTTGTACACCTGAAAACGCCACTAAATTGTTAAATATGGGTGATATAGGTGTGGCAATTTGGGCCTTTGTAAAAGCGCATGCTGAAAAGATCCAATTAGAAGCGGATCAAGTGAAATCTGACACTTTGGGAAAGTCACAAAGCTCTACCAATGGCACGCAGGAGACGGTGGACTAACCGACTTTCAGAAGAAGATCCGCGAAAAGCAAGGGCGCAAGCTAGATGATGCGCCTGAGTTTAGTTATATAGCTCACGCTATTTTGAGTGCATTCAATGTGATTGCACGGGGACGCTCATATCATCCTGTGACTATGCCGCTAGATGGCAGTCATATCAATGCGTATCTTGAATTGTATGAAGCACCTTGTGAGCTGCATATCTTTGTTGAGTGTGTCTTTGCTTTGGATAATTTGTTTTTGGATAGGGTGAGGGAGAAATCGGCGTGAGTTGATTTCTTGTTCTACGACATTTAGTGACGTTTATTTTTTTTAAGCCATTGAACAAAAATGCAAAGATGTTAAATTACAGCGAATGCTAATATAGCAATAGTGATAATTTTTATAGGCAACTTAAAGGGAGGTGGTTATGTCAGATAAGCTTGTCATTGCACTCCGCTTGCCAGATAAAAAACCGACCGATTTAAAGTTTGGCGAAATGGCAGAGCTATTTAAGCAGTTCGCTAATTTGCTAAAAGGATCTAAGGATAATTTCGGTTATCTACAGGAAGGATCTATTTATGTTGGTAGTCCGCCACTAGATGCTGAAGAATATAAAGTCGCTATAGATCAAGTTTTGCAATCAGATGGTGGTGATTTAGATCAATATTTGAGTAAGCATCTGGATTGGGGTAATGCTCAAATCGGGGTACATCGTGAGGGTGAGAGCCCGAAGCAGATGAAAATTTTAAGAAGTATTGAAACGGTTATCACCCCAAACAAGTTTAAGCAAAATGAAAGCTTAAGAGGCAGGATTTATAAGATTTCTTCTGGCAAGGATTCTTATTATCTTGGGATTAATTTTCTTAATGGATTTAAGGTTAATACCAAGGTTACGCAAAACATGGTTGAGGTTTTAAGAAACTATCTTGCCTCGGAGAGAATAATTGAATTTAACGGAGTTGCCACATACTCTGATTCTGGGGATTTCCAGCTATATCTAGAAGATTTTAAAGTTGAGAGCTTTGAAATATTAGAAAATGATACTGTAGATAGTTGGGTGGATGATTTTGTTGGTTATGGAAGAAGTGGGTGGCAAGATTTGGATGACCCATATAGAGTTTTGGAAGATGAACGCTTGTCATGATAATAACGATTGATGCCAATATACTTGTCGCTCTTTTAAATGATAAGGCTTTTGCTTATGGTTTTAAGCAGTTCTGTCACTTATATAAGGTTGAGGAAACTCTTATTCCTGCACCAGCTATGTGTGAATTTTTGGCTCATGATTATGCAGAACGCTTTTCTTTTTTCCAGAAGTTTAAAAGGCAAGCTAGAGTAATTAGCTTTGACGAGAAGGCCGCATATTTAACAGCTCAACTAGGTGAGCGCTATAATAAAAATAAATTAGATATAGGTAAGCAAAAGGTAAAGGTTGATTTGCAGATATTGGGCATAGCCTTGGCCAATCACTCTTTATTTATTTTGACTAAAGATGGTGACTTTAATAAATATATTGAAAGATTAAAGTTAAAAATAGGGATTAAGACAGTTGCAGACCTATATATCAAAGATGATTTGTTTGGTGAAAGCTAACCACCCTTTGGTGGTTTTTTAATGCCAAAAGAAAAGCACCCTAGGGTGCTTTTTTTATGCTCCTAATATTTTAGGAAGTGTGCAAAATTACAGATCTTGATTCTCATGTTTGAGCACCATATCGAGACACTCAACTTGTAATACTAGTCCTTTTGTTGATTAATTTTAGCTTAAGTCAATTTTTGAGAGCCATGTACACAATAAGAAATTAATAGTACTAACAGTGATATGTATTTATAAAGTAAAAATTGCAACAATTCATTTTATTTATTGCATAAAACCTTAGCTAGGTGTTCATTAGTATGAGCTGCCATAAATTAAGGATTGAATATGTCAAATATAAAGATCTTTTGTTTTGCGTTCGTAATTTTTTTCACAACTAAGAGTAATGCTGAAATTACTCTAGAGCAAAAAGCTCGGTGTAGTGATAATGCAGCTCAGCTTATTCGTGTTTGTGAAAACGCTGGAGGTACTGCAAGTGATTGCGGGATAAGAGGGTTAAAACAAAGAAGTACTTGTGAAGAGAATCGAAAAAAACATAATGAAAAATTCAATAAACAAAAAACTCTCAAAGTAAGGCCTCCAGAGGTTAATCTTTCAAAAGAAAATAGTCAAAATGTGGGCAGTAAGAATACTGCTGTTCGTTAAGGAGGTAATTATGAGGGTTATTTCTTTAATGGTGCTATTAATAACAGTGAGCACATCAGCCTTTTCAGCCACAAGAGAAGAGGTGTTGAGCTTTTTGGAATCATCATTTAAATCATGCTCATATATATCGGAAGTTCGAAGGAGTGATAGTTTTTTTAATATTTACTATAACTATGGCGGGGTGATGGAGAAATATGAAGAGTTTGATCTGGATGATTTAAAATATGACGGGGATGTTAGTGAGTATGGATCTCCTATTCTGTTATTAAACTGTAGCAATGGAGCGTGTGTCAAAAATTTTAATGCTGATTACTATGGAAATTGGAAACAAGCTAAACCATCGGGATCTGTTAACTATAATTGTGGAGCGAATGATCGAAGAATCGCTAAAGCATTAAAATATTACTCCATAAAATATTCATCACCCGAGTTAAACTTGGAGGATTAAATTGTATTTCTCTTTTAAAAAAATAATATTTGGATTCTTAGCTGATAAAATAACACTCTAAGCACTGCTCTTCACAATATTATAACCACTCTTCGGAGTGGTTTTTCTTTTAGTTGTATATACTTTTTTCAAATAATTGAGTAATTTATCACCTTTATTTAGGGGGTAATATGAAAAAATTATTAGTAATCGGTACTTTATCTTTAATTTCATCCTTGGCTTTGGCAGATAAGCCTTTGTTGATTCAACAAGGCACACCCGAACCAATGAGCAGCTACGAAACCCCTGTAGCGGAAACACAATACACACCATTGCAACCAACAAGATATAAAAACGAGACAGCGCTTAATGCTTCGTTAATGCTTGAGTATTCAGCTCAGAAAGGCAAATTTGCAAATGATATTGATGAAGATCTAAAGGGTTTTGGTATCGGGATTTCATCAACTCCACACCGAAATGGTTATTGGGGTAAGTTTGAATATCAACAGAGTGATAATTACGATGGCAGTGCATATGAATTTTCATTCGGTGGCCACTTAAACCTCATTAATGCCAATGGTTTTTATGCGTTAGCAACCGTGGGTACAGGGGTAAGTATCTTAGAGGCTGACGGCTTTGATAACTCAACTTATTGGACACTACCAGTTGGTTTGGAGTTGGGGTATACACCTATGCCAAATCTTTCTGTTTATGGTGGTGTTGGATATAAATGGTCTTGGGATATCTCAGAAGATGGTGAAACACGTTGTAATGATGGAACGTGGAGTGATAGCACAGGATCAGGTACGTGTTCTTGGCATGGCGGCATTGATTATGATTACTCATCAAGCTACATCGGTGACTTTGACGGCGTTACCTACAAAGCCGGCATTCGATATAACTTCTAAAAGTAGAACCGCCCAAGTGGCGGTTTCTTTTTGCCCGAAAAATTAGTATCTTGTTCTAAATTATAAATTTGGGGTGGGTATGAAGAAGATTGTATTTTTTATTTGCTTGTTATGTATGGCGGTGATATCTAATGCGGAGATGACTAAGGCGGAATTTTGCAAAGATATGTCGTCTTATGCAGAGCTTGTTATGCAGAAAAGGCAAAATGACACACCGATCAAAACCATGTTGCTGGCAATCGAAAAGTCAGGTGAATCCAAGGGAACTCGAGAGTTAATGGAGTCAATTGTCGAAGATGCCTACAGCAAGCCAGCGTACGCAACCAAAGACTTTAAAAATAAATCTATCAATGAGTATTCTGCTTCAGTGTATTTGGAATGCAAAAGAAATTTAAATTAAAAAATTTATTCAAAACAACCTGAAGAAATCTATTTTTACCTAAAAACCTCGCTTGTGCGGGGTTTTTATTGCCCCAAGGAAAGTGAAATGACTGATAAATCAAAATGGTTTGTATATAAGTTAGATGATGGCGCTGTGTTTGGTTGTTTCAGAATCAAGCCATATAACAACCCTGAATGTGTCGCTGCATTGAGGGATTTAGCTGTAAAAAAATCTATTTTCAAAATGAGTGAGTTTAAATTTGCTCAAGAGTATTTGAAGATTATTGCAAAGCATGTGATTCAAGATTGGGAGAATATTGAACTCCTAAAACCAACTGGTAAGTCGAAAGGTGAAACACCCTATTCGCCTGAGAATGCTTATTCAATGATGATAGGAGGGTCAATAGGGTCTCAAATTGCTGCATGGGTGATTGAAAAGGCTAATAAAATCTCTTAAAACAAGATAGATTTTGATCTGCAAAGTTAGTATCTTGAACCGAGCAATAAATTAAATGGGGGCTGGTAATGGCGCTAAAACCATGTAAAGAATGTGGAAGTCAAGTAAGTGATAAGGCGGAAAGTTGTCCTCAATGCGGAGCAAAGGTTAAAAAAGATGTTCCACGATGGGTTGTTTGGCTTGTTTTGATATTTATAGGCCTAGCAATCATTGGCTCATGTCAGCCATCAAGCACCTCAAATAGTAGCGCCTCATCCAACTCAAATAGCGGATTAGCTAGTGAGCCGAAAAGCAATTGGGTAAGCAACTCATCAACAGATGAAATGCGAGGAACAAAATCTCAAACCACATACACTTCAAGTGTAAATAAAGTTAATTTCGAATTTCCGTATAGTGGCGGATCTAACCTTGATTTAATGGTTCGAAATAATGCTGGCCAAAAAGATGTGATTATTACAATTTCAAAGGGTCAGTTTTTGTGTGGAATGATTGATGGTTGTGAGGTTAATTTTAAATTTGACAACAATCCTGTTCAATCAATAACAATGGTTGAGTCAGATAGCCATGACAGTGATATTTTATTTATTAAATATCCAAAAACTGCAAATAGTGTTATTCAAAAACTAAAAAACTCCCAGAAACTGATTATTGAGCCGAAATTCTATCAGGAAGGATCAAAGCAATTCACATTTGAATTAAGTGGGTTTAAAGAACCGTAATCCTCAAAACTCATACAAGCCTCGCTATTGCGGGGCTTTTTTTCGCCTATAGGAAATTGAAATGACAGAACAGAAGAGCCGCTTAGTTATCGAAATCGACTCCCGCAACTCCAAGAAAACAACTGAGGAGCTAAACAAGGAGCTAAAAAATCTAGAGACAAATGGCAATGTTGCATCTAAAGGTATAAAGAAAGTAGGGGATGCTGCTGAAAAGGAAGTTTCAAAAATTAATGGGTTTAAAACTGGAATTTCCAAACTCGCCCAAGAGGTAAATATTGGGTTCGCTAGTATGGCGGGGACAATAGCTGGAACTATAGGTAGTGCAGTAACACTAGGAGCCATAATCGCACTAGCAACACAAACCGCAAACGCGGCAGCGGAAATAGAAAAGCTTGCATATTTGTCTGGTACTACACCAATTCAATTTCAGGAATGGGCCGTTGGTGCGAGAGCCATGGGTGTGGAGATGGATAAATTATCAGATATTTTCAAAGATACCCGTGACCGTATTGGTGAATTTACACAAGAGGGCTCTGGCGAACTAACTAAGTTTTTCACAGAAATCGCAACCAAAACAGAGGGTGGAACCCAAGGCGCTTTAAAACTCGCAAATGCTATGCGTGAATTAAGCGGCCCAGATGCACTACTTTTATATGTGCAGAAATTAGAAGAGGCTGGCATTGCACAGAATGAGTTTGTCACATACATGGAATCTGTAGCAGATGAAGCTACCTTACTAATCCCTCTCCTAGAGAATGGTGGGGAAGGTTTTGAATTATGGGCTGAAGCAGCTAGAAATGCTGGGGCAATAATGGATGAGGAAACCCTTGCTGCAGCTCAGCGATTAAAAGTAGAAACTGAGCTGCTTGAAATGCAAATTGCAGGCCTACGAAATCAGTTTCTTCAATCACTATTGCCAGCCTTGAATCAAATAGCTGGGGCATTTCTATCAACATCAGAACAAGGTGTGCAATTTAATGGAATTGCTGAATCAGTTGCAAATACGCTTATTTGGCTATCAAAAGTTGGGATGGGTGTTGCTGCAACTTTTGATATTATCGGTAAAACTATAGGTGGCTCTATTGCAGCAATGACAGATAAAAATGTCACACATCAAATGGTTTTAGATGATTTAAGCAAAACAATTGATGGCTGGGGAACCAAGTTTAATAAGCTAAGTGATCCGACCTCAAACAATAAGCTGGTTGACTCTTTAACCAAAGTACAACAGCGAGCAACTGAGGCTAGCAAAGCAACTGCCAGTTCAGCCGCAAATACGAAAGCAATGCAAAAAGCTTTAGATGGGTCGGCAAATTCTTCCAAAAAGGCAGCTGATAATACGGCAAAATTAAGACGTGAGGCTGAAAGAGCGCTCAAGGATGCTCAACGCCTCATCTACGAATACACCAGCGAGTTCACCCGAATTGAAACCGACTTAAAAAATGAAATTGAGAAAATCAATAATTCATCATTAAAGTCAGGTTCAAAAACAAAAATGATTGCTGATGCAACAGAAATTTCTGAAGCAAGAAAAAAACTTTATGCAGCAGAACTTGATTTCGAACTCAACGAGTACAACCTGTCTGAATCCGAAAAACTTAATGCGCAGACAAATATCAAAAAACTGCGTATTGACTCCACAAAAGGGCTATTGGCTAATGAGCGTAAGTTGAAAAAGGATTACGCTGAAAAGCAGAGTGCTCACGAACTCGGCCTAATCCAACTCGCCAAAGAACAGCGTATTTTCCAGATGCAACAGGGACTAATGCATGCAAATGCAGAATCTGAAAAGTACTGGGATCTAGAACGTCAACGCATTATGTTGAATGTTCAAGATCTGGATGAACGTAATCGTCAGTTAGCAATAGCTAATGCATTGCAAGGCGAAGAAAAACGAACAAACCTAAATACTGCAGTTCAGCAATGGGGAAGTATTAATTCTGAGCTGACAGGCACTACAGATCAATTTAATCTTGAGAAAGAACGATTTGATCGACTGGATAAGTCACAAGCACTGTTTGATGCTGAGTTGGCGATGGCAGGTGAAAACTATGCATTAAAGGAGCAGGCGTATCAGGCTCATGTCGACAGAATGACTGCAATTGAGAATGCTTATAGTGTCTCATCACTCCAGCTTCAACTTGGTTATGGTCAACAAATGGCTTCCAGTGTGTCTAGCATGATGGGGGCTATCTTCAGCGAAAAATCAAAAGCTTATGCAGCAGCTTTTGCTGTTGAAAAGGCCTTTGCTGTGGCGCAAGCTGCAATTGCAATGGGGCAAAATATTGCTCAGGCGTCTGCGATTGGCTTCCCCCAAAACATTCCTATGATTGCTGGCGCTATGGCGCAAGGTGCCCAGATTGCTTCAATTATTGCATCCGTAGCGGCACCTACTGGGTATTCTGATGGTGGCTTCACTGGTACAGGCGGCAAGTTCGACCCTGCAGGCATCGTGCATAAAGGTGAAGTTGTCTGGTCGCAAGAGGATATCAAGCGTTGGGGTGGTGTAAACGTTGTTGAGGCGATGCGCACGTCACAGCCGCCAAAAGGTTACTCAGATGGTGGTTTAGTCACTCCACAAGACACATATCGAGTCGGTATGGGAACCGTGGATACGATTAATCGCAATGCTGATGTGCTCGCTGAACGACAAGCTCAGGCAAGTGCCCAAGCGCAATCGGCCAATCCTCAACCTATTGAAAACAATCTGCGTGTGATATTTGTTAGGGATGAGAATGAGGCTAAAGAGATGTTGTATGGGCCAGATGGTGAGAAGGCATTCCTCTATCACCAAAAGCGGAACAAAAGCAAATTAGCGTAATTTGAGGACAAAATGAAAATACAAACCAAATATGGTGAGGTGCATGTATTAACAAATTGCCCTCTGCTTGATTCTACTGAGCGACTGGAATTTAAAACCGAAGTTCATGAGGCTTATGACAGTAGTGAGGACCGCTACATCCAGCGGGATGCACCAAGACAGGTCCTCAGTTTCAATTACGTAAATATGCAGAAAGCGATGGGCGACATGTTTCATATGTTCTATGCCAACTTGCGTAATCTATGGGGTATTCCATTGCCGCAGTTCCGACAGCGCATTCCAGATATGGTGGACAGTGATTTTATTATCATGGACACGACAGCACACATAGCCGACCTTAGAGTCGGTTTTATTTTGCTTGAAAGTTCTGAAGGTGCTCAAGTTGCAGAGATTGTGAGCATTGGTCGATACATCATTACTCAGGAAGAAATTAGAGATCCTGAAACGAATGAGGTCATTCAAGAGCCAATTACTGAATATCAAGATGGCTTTCGATTATCTGCAAATGTGACTGTGGAGAATGCAACCATTATGCCGCTGCGGATCTGCATCATTGATGGTGATGCATCAATCAGCACAGGCGGGTTTTGGTCAAATTCTAGCGTTGTTTTTCGGGTGTTGGCTGAAGATTCACCCGAATATGCGGGAGATATTCCAGAACAGTATCAGGGCGAAGATATCTACTTTAAGCCTTTGTTGTTGGACGGCAGCGCTTTAGAAATGACACTGACTCAACACCAAAACATTGTGGATGCTGATGTGGGTGGGTTTCAACAATTCACCCACTGGAAGAAACCACGCTATTTAAAACCGTTTAAGTCTGTGTTGAAGAGATGGGATCAATATAGCGAATATCGTCGATTCTTATTTCGACGTATGGGCCGCTACCAAGCCTTTTGGATGCCTTTATATGAAAAGCATTTGAATATTTTAAACACGGCAAATATCACCACCTCACTGAGTACCAACACGAAATACTTGCTTGAGGCTGATCGTAAGCATATTGCGGTAAAGCGTAAAAACGGAATGTGGACCGCACATGAAATTACCGCCAAAACTGGCGGCTCTTTAACGGTTTCACCAGCGATCAATGTGCAGCGCAACGACATCCAAACCATTTGCTATTTGGGCTTACACCGTTTTGATGCAGATCAAATCGAATTTCAATTTTTAGGTGCACAGATTACACAAGTGACCGTGCCTATTGTGGAACTATCATCATGAGAAACAGAGCAGAGTTATATCAACTCAAGCGTGGTGCACGTGCTTGGTATTTTACGGATCAGCGCAAAGCAATCATTCATGCAGGGATTGAGTATTTGCCGATCCGTGGCCTGCAACGCACTGCCATTGAAGATGAAAGTATTGATAAATGCGATACCGAAGTGACTTTTCCACAAATGCATTTATTCAATGCAGAGGGTGAAGATTTGGCCGCCATCTTTGCAGGCAAGATCTTCTATGGTGGTGTGACGATTACCATACTTGAACTTTACCAGGGCGAAACACTGGTCCTGCATAAAGGCCGGGTGACGCAGCCAAAATATGATGAAGATGCTGACACACTGACGCTGGTATGTGAAACCGGAGAATCTTATTTAAACCGCAATATTTTGACACGTAAGTTTCAGTATTCTTGCCCAAACTCAATCTATGACCGCTGGTGTGGGCTTAAGTTTGAAGATTGGGCCTTTGACATTACCGTCACTGCAATCAGCGGGTTGAATGTCACATTCACCGTTAATCCGACGCAGGTGCTTGATGCAGAAGGCAATCCAATGTTTGATGAAGAAGGACAACCCGTGATGGAAACCAAGTCTTATCCAGATCAATGGTTGGATTTGGGGTTGATGCTGAAAGGTGGTGTACATACCTTAATAACGACCAGCACAGCGAATAGCTTCACGCTATACCGCCAGCATGTCGGTTTAGCAGTGGGTGATGTGTTTTCTGTTGTACCGGGTTGTGATCAATCTAAAAAAATGTGTGATGAGAAGTTTAAGAATTGGGCGCGTTATGCCGGGCATCAATTCATCCCGAACAGCAACCCAATCTATACGCAATTGATTAAGTAAGCGAGGTGTCGAATGGTTATTGCACCCTGGGTGATTTACGCCATGCTTGCGCTAATGGTAGTCACAATGGCTTACAGCTATTACGCCATACGCAAAGCCCAAAAGAAGAACCAACAAACAGCCAATCAATTAGACGGCACCATCGCTGATGAAGGTGTTTCCTTTTCAGACGTAGCAGGTAGTCCTCATATGTATGGAAACATCACCCATATTTGGGGGCATGCGACAACGGATATCAAACAGAAAGGTGGCAAGTGAAGATTTACATGTCAGATATACGTCAAGCTGGAATGTGTGCTCGCGGATCGCGGGCATTTTTTTTATCTCAAGGTTGGGACTGGACAGTCTTTCTTGAAAACGGCATTGATATTGAAATTGTTGAACAAACCAATGATGCCATGGCGCAGCAAGTTGTGGAGTATGTAAAAAATGGGCGGAAGCAGTAGTCAAACAATTGGTCAAAGATACTTCGCCAAACTCACCACCTTCATTGGCAATCCGATTGAAAAGTTGATTGGGATTAACTTTGATAACCGCGGTTGGATTTTCAAACCGGATAATGAAGAAAGCTTTCTGCGTGTCGAAAGCCCAAATTTATATGGGGATAAAGAGGGCGGTGTTGCTGGATTTATTGATATTCATACAGGTACAGCAGATCAACCTCCAAACGCTACGTATGAAAAAGACTTTCCTAAAGTATCGGGTTATCCCTTTCAGTCGTATTTGCTGTTTCGTGGGCTTGGAAAAAAAGCAGAAACGCAAGCAACTGTTGGGGCTGTTGTACAGAGCACACCTAAGTATTACAACAACTCGTTTTATCATGGCAACTCGGGTTACATGAAAGAAATGTTGCTTTGGCCACAGCGAATCCATGTTCGTAATGATGGTCGCCCACAGTGGTATGACGAAAAAGCTGAGATTTTCCCTCCACCTGAAGCTGATGCGCCTGAATATGACTTTGACCAACTCAGTTGGGACATGGTCGGAGAGGATGGTCCTCATGGGAATTCAAACGTTCCAATAGGAAATTTTGGCACATCCAGTTTTACCATTCAGTCCTCCAATTTTTCTGCAGACACTATATTTGAAATTGATTTAGCTGTAACAGCTTCAACAGAATTTCGCCCCGTCGTTGGCGGTGAGAAAGTTGGAGATTATGACTGGATTCGAAAAGGTGGTGTATATGCGAGTTCTAGCTTTAATCGCTACATGATTCAAATTAGTGAACCACCTGCAACGTATTACTTTAATCATGGTGTGTCGAGTGATCCGTATGATGATCAGGAACGATTTGCGATGATTAAACTTCAAGTTAAGAATGGTGCAACCGTAACCTGTATTTGCGATCCAGCCGATGGTCTCATGGCGAAAGGAGAGACAAAAGGATATCAGCAGTACATGCGCTTCAGTGCAACAAGTGCAGCACATCGCTATATCAATCCGATTCATAAAATCCGTGAAATTTTGACCGATGACACAGCGATGAATAAGCCTGAGTCTGATGTGAATGATGTGAACTTTAAGAAAGCTGCAGACGTGCTTCATCAAGAAAAATTGGGTATCTCTTGGTCGGTGACAGAAAAGTCGTGCCTTGAGGCGATTAATGAGCTTTGTGGGCATATCGAAGCGGGTGTGCGGATGAACCGTCAAACCGGTTTATATGAGATGGTTTTATTTCGTGATGACTGGTTTGCAGAGAATGAAGTTCAAACACTGCCTGTCAACAAAATTAAGAGTATGCAGTTGGATGGAGCAACATCTGCAGATGAACTGATTAATAAGTTGAACGTGAGTTATTACAATCAAAGTGCGATTAAAAACTCTTCATTTTCAATTGCCGAGAATGCTGCAATTCGGAACTTAAATGGACATGAAAATTCTGATGATGTGAAGTTTCCTTATTTCATGCATCAGCGTAATGCAGCTATTGTAAGTCAGTGGAAGCTGAAACAAATGTCTACACCAGTTTGGCAAGGCACACTTACCACGGGTTTCTACGAGGCACGCAAATGGAATCGTTATGACTTACTCAAACTGGAATGGCCAAGACGTTGGAGCGGTACCATTTTGGTTCGGATCATGAAAATCAACTTAGGTACGGGTACAGATGTCTCCATTGATTTTGTTGAAGTGGTGCCGTATTCAAGTGATCTTTCTTCAAGCATTGTGATTGATACCCCTGTAGACACTACACCAAAACCGCCACAGCCTGCATTGTTTAAAGCATTTGAATTGTCTTATTTAGAGGCCGTTCAATTGAATGGGCAGAAATCTGTGGATGAGGCTCTGGCTTATAACCCAGATGCGGGTTATGCAGCAGTGATTGCTAAGCGCCCGCAAAGTAATTCATTAAATGCTTTGATGTACACCGATACCGGCAATGATTATGAGCGAGCAGGCGGAATTACATATAGTGAAACCGCTGAGCTTGATCAGAATATTTCTCAGATCAACACTACATTCATTGTAAAAAATACAGGTGATATTGATATGGTCAGTCTCGGTACGCAGATTACGGTGAATCACGAGATCATGGTGTATCAAGCTTATGATGAGGAAACTGGGCTACTCACTGTCAAACGTGGTGCGCTCGATACGACTCCTCAAAATCACGTGGCGGGCAGTGTACTGTACTTTGCAGATGAATTTATCACGGTCGATCCGACTGAATATGTCACTGGCGAGATCATCAACGTAAAAACCCTGACCACAACACCAAGTGGAATTCTAAGTCTGGAAGATGTGGATGCACAGCAAGTTGAGATACAGGCTCGTGCAATTCGACCGTATCCACCTGCAAATGTAAAAATCAACGATGTGTACTGGCCAACCGAAATTGAGACAGATTTAGTCTTAACTTGGGTGGATCGTAACCGGATACAGCAAACGGGTGGCAGCATTCTGGGCTGGTATGAGGGTGGTGTCACAATTGAACTAGGCACACAAACGCATTTAATTCTGACGCAGCTTGATGAAAACGATCTTGAACTAGCAACGACAAATGCCAACGTGACGGGTACCACAAGTTACACATTGCCAATTTCGTCCATGCAGGCTAACGCACGAACAGTCAGAGTGATTTTAAAAACCCTGAGAGATGGTTATGAGTGTCTAACCCCTTTTATTCACATAGTTGAGTTAAGTCAATTCTTCTCAGCACCTTACAACTTAACAGTTGAGTTTAAAAATGACTAATAGACTCGAATTGAATTGGAAGCTGGATGGCTTTGTCGATGAGCAGCGTTATTACTGCTCAGAAACACCTATTGATCTACTAAATCTTCCGCCCCCCAAAGCAATATTGGCCAGTGATGTAAGGGCTTATGTTGATACCGATATTGATGAAAAAAGATACCACTTATTGCTGAGCTCTGTTAAAAATTCAGTCGAAAAATTTGGTGAGCAAGTTAGTGTGTGGGCATCAAACAAAGATGAATTTTATCAACAAGTTGAACTTTTATTGCTTGCAAATGCTACGAGCTACCCATCAACTAACATTGTTGACCGTTCGAAATACGCAAGAGCTATAACAAGAAGCGGTGTGTCAATCACTAATTCTCTAGTAACTATTGATGGTGGTGCATTTGATTACACAACTACGTCAGTCGTGAGATATCTGCAAGCATCGGTGCCTGCACTAAATACGAATGACTTTACAATTGAACAATTTCTCAAGGTGAATGTAAATCAAGGGACTTATCATCGAGTGTTTTTATTTGATACTCAAGAATCCGTAAGTAATGGGGCGCTTCAGCTACAGTTGGCGAGTGATGGCACTACGAAGTTATATATTAATGATGGAAGCATCAGACAAGTTGGTACTAGTTTAAACCCTACTGGAAACTCATTGAGGCATCATTGTCTAATGAGAAAAGATGGTATTTTTTACTATTTCTTGGATGGTGTTTTACAATCATCTTATGATCAGTATAAATCATATGTAATAAACAAGACCAACTTCAGGCTTGGGGGATATAGTACCCATACTATTGGTTATTCATCATCTTTACGCATTACGCGAGCTGTAAGATACAATATTTCTGGTTTTACGCCGCCTGGCGAGATGTTTAAAACTTCATAGCACCCAGTCGGGTGCTTTTTTATTGCCAAAAATTAGGAGTGGTCTATGAATGACCCAATTTCAATTAAGGGTCTGCCTTGGGTGTTAAAGATTTTAGCTGCAATTATTGGGGCTATATTTGCTCTGACATTATCGGGGGATATTGATACACAGGGACGTATCAAGATTACACCTGGTGTGATTATGAAATTCGTCTTTAGTGTAGCGATTAGCTTATATGGAGGAGCTGCTTTTATTGAGTACTACAGCTTGGGTCATTATTCCCATATGGCGCAAGGTTTTGTGATGCTGATATTTGCAGTATTCGGTATGCTTTGTATTGGTATCGTATATCAGGCAGTTCAACTCATGAAGGGTAAATCAATCTCAGAAATTGCGTTTGAAGTTAAAGAAACGTTCAGGTCTATCTTTAAGTAATTCGTACTTAAACTTCATGCCCACATCATGTGGGCTTTTTTATATCTAAAGGAAAGTCAAATGAAACTAATTGAAAACTGGCAACAGGCTTGGAAACTCAAGTCAGTACAAGTAGGCGCAGCAAGCGCCTTTTTTTATGCCTTGATTTTATTATCAGAGCAGTTTTTAGGAGTGTGGAACTTAATTCCACAAGAGCTTAAAAATAAGATTCCTGAAAACGTTGCTGAGTGGTTGGGGGTGTTTGTTGGTGTGGCCATGGTGCTTGCACGTTTGAAAAAGCAACCTGAAATACATCCTGTACCAAAACTATTAGGCTTTGCTGCATTACCAGTAAATTCGATTACCTTTGATCAGGCCTTTCAACGATTGATTGGCCATGAAGGTGGGTACAGCAATGATGAGCGTGATCCGGGTAACTGGACAGGCGGCAAGGTTGGGGTAGGTGCTTTAAAAGGTACAAAGTTTGGCTTAGCTGCTAACACCTATCCAAATCTTGATATTAAAAATCTCACATTAGCCAGAGCCAAAGAAATTTATAAAAAAGACTGGTGGGATAAATTAGGCGGTCACGGTCTGCATTCAGCCATTACTTTCCAGCTTTGGGACTTTGCAATTAATGCGGGGAAGAAAAGAGCGATCATTGAGCTACAACAAGTTGCCGGTGTGACAGCAGATGGAATCATTGGACCTAAAACAATTGCTGCAGTGAATGCCTTGGATCTGAATGATGTATTGCTCTCATTGACGGCAGAGCGATTGAGGTTCTACACATCATTAGGGACGTGGTCCACGTATGGTAAAGGCTGGACGAATCGTGTAGCGGATAATTTGAAATATGCTGCTCAAGATAACTAATCTTCTATTGCTGTGCATCCTGCTTTCAGGCTGCACAGCTCATTCGATTTCGACAAAAGTGCATGTCACTGTTTGTGTTCAGTGTGTGAATTGAGAAGTTCTGATGTGAAAGCCTTTTCAATAACGTTTCTTAGCTTCGGCTCTAGATATTTTGCAATTATAAATGACACAATATATAAGAGCATTATTACAAATATTGGGCTTGCAATTAAGATGTTTTCCAGAAGATCTAATCTCTCTAATTTAACCAATATAGATATTAAGGCATTTTCATGAATTAAATATAGTGGATAACTAACAAAACCAAAAGCAAGAAGAAATCTATTTGATATTAAGTGTTTAACTTTTTGGGAGAAAAAGCTAGATAAAAACAATAATATCGTTGAGAAGCTAAATAGAAATAAAATTATACTTAATTCGTCAATGTATAGGGTGCGAAGTATGGAGAGTATTACAGAAATAATGAAAATTATATAAAGGTTTTTATTTGTATTTTTTCGCATGTATTCATATGCAACACATCCAATTATGAACCAAGAAAAATGAACAAAACCTAACATTGTTGTTAGTTCATAAGGAGTTGAAATACCTATTTTATTTAATCCAAATGAAATGTAAGACAGCGTTAATGCAAGAAAAAGAGCAGGAATGCAATAATCTCTACCAAATTTGAAATAGACTATTCCTATAAAAAAATAAAAAACTACTTCAACATATAGCGACCAGAATGCACCCTCAAGGCTATAAATATGTATTCCAGATAAATAGTGTATCAATTCTGGAGAAATAAATAACAACCCAGGTACTGTATCGATAATACTTGGATCACCTGCTGGTCTTTCGTGAAAAAATGAAGAAGATGAATATACTAAAATAGTTGCTATAAGCATGGCAGGAAACAATCTAAACCATCTTTTAGTTATAAAATGTATAAAGCTTTTAGATTTATCCAGTGTCATAAATATGACAAAGCCAGAAATCATAAAAAATAATGGAACACCCAAATAGCCATATTTAAAAAATGGTATTTGCTGTGTTGCAGATATAAAATCTAATTTTTGTGGCCATCTACTATAGCTATGGTATAAAACAACCCAAATAATTGCTATCCCTCGTAGTCCATCTATGTGTTGTATACGCATAATTGATAAATTTAATTAATTTTGTCGAATCTTATTCTATCCTATTCTTTTTTAAATTAATTATTTCTTAGAACCTTAGCACCTTTCCAAAACTCACCACGCCGACGCACTAGAAAAGAGCTCGCAATACTTTCCGCATGAAATACTTTGGCATCATCCTTACTATCAACCCAAAACCATTCGGGTTGATAGACCTGCTGGACATCTGAAAAATCATCGTATTCTAATATTTCTTGTGTTGCATCTCGATAAGCAAGCCACTTGCCATCTTTAGTGATATAAGCCATTAAATTTCACTTCCCAATTTCTTCTCAATGTAGCACTTCATCACAGCCTCAATAGCCGTATCACCAACTTGCTCAGCTTCTCGACTATCAACGCGTGGTCCAACATAAAAAGCAGTCCATCTTGAATATGAACGTACTAAGCTGATTTTCTCTTTTTCTATCAACTTTCCACACAACTCCCAATCAATCACTGGAATTGATTTCACTTTCATTGCTTGAGCGAGAAGGTATGGTAATTGGATAGGTGTTAGATCTGATACTTTCATAATTTATTTGTTCCAGCTATCAACAATATTCGCCAAATTTTGCATCATTTTTCTACGATCAGCTAAGTACTTTGCATGGTTGTATGAGTCTACTCAGGTCTACTCCGAAGTAGACTCATAGTAGACTGTAGAACTATTGTGGGGTGTTGCTATAGATTGGGGAATATTGCAAAGTATTGTATAAAGCACTGTATATAAGGGGTTTGATAGAATTTGTATTGCGTGGTATTGCGTCAGATTGTATTGTTTTTATTAGATTATAGAATTATGAGTCCGCTGCTCTCACCGCTGAGCTATAGGCCCTTGATTTATAATGATATTTTAACATGTACAATGTCTAATATCAATTAAAGTACCTTGTTATAAATTAACAACTTAGAGTTGTTAATTTACAACTACATAAGTAGTTGAAATAAATACTTTAACTATAAAGTTGTAAAGCTTTAGGGCTTTACATCTGCTCTAACCAACTGAGCTATAGGCCCTAATATCTTGAATTTGTTATATATCAACAAGTTCAAGCGAAATGAATACTAGCGAAGATTTTTTAAAAAAACAAGCTTTTTCATACTTGGTTGTACAGTATCCCAACAATTAGAAGATTTGAATATTAATACGTAAGAAATTTAGAAAATGATGAATTTTTCAATGTTGTTGAATTAATTTATGCATCTAGCAAGTGGTGCTACTAAATTGTTTCGGTCAATACATCAAGTGGAACTAAGTATAGACATCCTAATTCTGTGCAAATGCAGATTATATAGGCTCTGACCCGCAATAACTAACAATAGAAAGGATATAGGGGGCTTTGGCCAAAATCTAATGCACTCAGCCAAAAGGCTCTACTTTCATAATTTTAGAGCTTATTTTTTTAGCGGGTGAGAAGTACAGGGTCCTCAATGTTATAACCTGTTTCAAAAGGAATCCCGAGATATTGAACTGTCACCAGTGCTTTTTGTTGATGAGGAACTTTATAAGTTTGCGAAATGCGCAGCCCATTTTTATAGTCCACCGCCTTGTGTATGGGACTTTTCAAATTGATGTATTTCACTTGATATTGATAGCTAAACTTCGGGATGGAGAGTGTAGGGTCATACCAAGAGGGTTCTTTTGAAGTCTTTTTATTGATGACTTGAATTTTAACCTGCTTGGGCGGAATCGGCGTTAAAGCTTTGAGTCGTTTTTTAATTTTTGCAATGTCACGGTCAAACTTTTGACTGTCTTGATCATAGTCAATTTTTTGAGTTTTTGGATTGATATATAAAGATTTTACTTCAATCAGTTTGGAGGGGGTTTTGCTGTTGAGTTGATAATAATACAATTGTGGCAAACGACCCCGACCATCTAAATAATGTCGCATCACATAAATTTTCTGATCAGTTTGGTCGAGTCCTAAAACTTCAATATTTTGTGGTCCACCTACAGTTGCAAAACTGTGGCTTGAAAAAAATAAGGTACTGAAAAGTAGTGGATGGATTATTCTTATCATCATGAGGCACCTCATATTTTTTACTGATGATGTTTCACTTTAGTGGTCACAAAATGTAGAAAAGTTAACTTGAGTATAATGCTTTAAGTATTTTGGATACGTTCAATGACCATTTGGGCTACGTTTTTCGTAAGTTGATCAAGTCGCTCGAGCGCAGTTCCTAGCAGCAAATACTGGTAGCTACTTAATGTATTTTGATAATAAATAGCCGTGTAAAAAGTGCCTTCTGGCTTGTCAGGCGTCGCACTTCCTCCAGGTTTCAATAACCCTGTACATGAGACAATGATATCGGCATGAAAAAAAAGTTGATGACCGTGAATAGCCATAGCTTCAGTGACTTCAATCGACTCTGCTGTATATTGCTGAATCAGTGCTGGATCTATTTTTAGAATTTCACATTTGATACTGGGATCGTAACTGACCAGTCCACCGAGTAAAATGTCAGCTCCGCTATGTTTATAAATCGAAAACTGACTGGACAAATAACCAGAACTGGCACTTTCGATAAAGGCGATGGTCAATTTTTTCTGTTCTAGGAGGTTGCAGCATTGTACTAATATTTGCACGTTTTTAACCTCCTGATGTTCATTAGGTTGATCTATTTGGCAGCCTAGTCATAAACACGATACACACCAACAAAACGATTACATGCTTTGTTTTCACTTTTTACAGAAAGAATGGCTTTTTGAAAGTTGAACTGATAATGGCAGTTGTTTTCATTGTCCGTGATGTTTTGTTTCTGATCTGGTGTAGTGTAGGCCAAAAATGAAATGGTTTGAGTCTCTATACGATTATTAGGATTACGGTAAGCGATACCTTCAATCTTAATTTTATCTTTAGACAGTTGATGAACTTGCAGATGCACAGGTTGCTTAGCAATCGTCCCATGTTCAAACTTTAAATAGTGTTGGGTCAAACTTTGATTAAGTGAAGTATAGAAATTCAGATCATCAATTCGAAAATCCATCTGCTGTTGATAGCAATCTAAGGATTTACATTGTTGTAGACGGTTCAACCATAGCTGCTGGGTATCGACTAATAAACGCTGTGGGGCATCACTGATTAAAAAAGCAGTCATTGATTGCGTGTCTAATTTGTGCCGAATGTCTTTGAATTGATCACCACAGATCTTTTTAAGACCAGACGATGAAGGAGCGTCACAGTCAATGACTTGAGCATAACTAAAGCTGGTACAAAGACAACTTAGACACACTAAAATACTAAATTTTTTCATAAGTTTTATGTCGGTTTTCAACAGCATGATCGCTTATACTTTCACTATGTTGCGCTGCTTGTAACTATAGCGAAAGAGAAAGCGTGAATACAAGATTTCAATCATTTATTTCTTAAAGGAAACTGAGCATGGTTGCACATATTCGAATAGGACAGGGGCTTGATGTACATGCTTTTGAAGAGGGTGAGTTTGTCACGTTGGCTGGGATTCAGATTCCACATACACACGGTTTGAAAGCACATTCAGATGGTGATGTTGTTTTGCATGCTTTAACAGATGCATTATTGGGTGCGTTGGCTTTGGGGGATATTGGTCAACACTTTCCAGATACAGACCCTCGTTTTAAGGGAGCAGACAGTCGTGTATTGCTTAAACATGTCTATCAACTTATTTTAGACCGTGGCTATCAATTAAATAATGCTGATATTACCGTAGCATGTGAACGTCCGAAGTTAGCGCCGCATAATCTGGCAATGCGTCAAAGTATTGCAGACGTTCTTGATGTCGAAGTTACGCAGATTAGTATCAAAGCAACGACCACAGAGAAACTCGGTTTCACGGGTCGTCAAGAAGGTATTTTATCTACTGCAACAGTGTTGATTTCTCATGCAAAATGATCAGGGTTGATCATCGCAAGTTTTAACTCTTGTGTTGCTTTACGGCCTTGAAGTTGTAAAGCAACAGCATGTGCTAAACCTGTCCATGTGTCATTGGGTTCCCAAATTTGATGCATGGCCTCATGGGCTGTCGGCATATCCATATTCATATAATACTGACGATATAAATACATTAAACTGCTGACGCTGTAGTTCTTCGAACAGTGTACCCAAATGGTTTGTTCTTGAACTAAATGATCAATCATATCTAAGATCAATAAACATTGATCATCAGAAGGCATGTCCGACGAAATAGGTACATGTATATAGTTCAGCCCTAAATCTAAGCAAATTTGATCTTCACTGGGCAAATGATTACTGGCATTACTGAGCGCAAGATTGATCACAGTATTTACACCATACTCTTTAATTTGCTTTAACTGTTCTGCAGTTGGTTGTCCAGAAGTCAGTAAATGCTCGTGGATGAATTGAAAATTCAGGGTTTGGCTTAAGTGAGTTTCAATAGCGTTCATAATTTTTTCTTAATCATAGAATGAAAAACGCCATCCGAAGATGGCGTTTTTTAAACTTATCGGTTTGGTAAAACGTCTTTAAGTGCTTCGTGCATCTCTAGTAATACCTTTTCTGTGGTATCCCAGTCAATACAACCATCGGTTACAGACTTACCATATTCGAGGTCGCATAAGTTTTCAGGAATTTCTTGACGTCCACCTTTAAGGTGACTTTCAACCATAATGCCAATAATAGACTTATTACCATCAATGATTTGTTCTGTAATATTTTTCAGAACAAGCGGTTGGAGGAATGGGTCTTTGTTTGAGTTTGCATGACTGGTGTCAATCATGATTTTCGTACTGACTTTAGCTTTAGCCAATGCTGCTTCAGCATCTGCTACGGAACCTGCGTCGTAGTTTGGCTTGCCGTTACCGCCACGAAGCACTACGTGTGCGTATGGGTTACCTGAAGTACGAATTACAGAAACTTGTCCTTGGTTGTTTAGGCCTAAGAAGTGGTGTCCATGTTTAACAGACTGCATTGCATTCGTTGCAACAGTTAAACCACCGTCTGTACCATTTTTGAAACCTACAGGTGAAGATAAACCTGAAGACATTTCACGGTGTGTTTGGCTTTCAGTGGTACGTGCACCAATTGCTGACCAAGAGATTAAGTCTTGATAGTACTGTGGTGAGTTTGGATCAAGTGCCTCAGTTGCACACGGTAAACCTTTTTCATTTAACTCAACCAGAAGCTTACGACCAATTCGTAACCCTTTTTCAATGTTAAATGAGTCATTCATGTCTGGGTCATTAATGAGACCTTTCCAACCCACAGTGGTACGTGGTTTTTCAAAATAAACACGCATAACGATATAAATGGTGTCTTTAATTTTCTCACTTAACGCTTTTAAACGATCTGCATATTCGTGTGCAGCAATTGGGTCATGAATAGAGCATGGGCCAATAACCATAAAAATGCGTTTATCTTTACCATCTAAAATATTGCGTATTGTTTCACGACCGTGAAGTACAGTTTGATATGCAGACTCAGTGAGAGGCAATTCAGTTTTTAATTCCGCAGGTGTTACAAGCGGATGAATGCTTTGTAAGTTCACGTCATCGATATCGTTTTGGGTAATAGAGTTTGACTGTAGAGTATTCATTGCCGTCACTGGTTCGATCGTATTAAGTTGCTTTATGAGCTGAATATAACACGGTTTAGCTGAGAAAAGGTTATAAAAAAGTCGAATGAATCTTTGAAAAAAAAGTGATGAATCTTGGAGTTATTTTAAATCAGAATGCCTAAACTGAGGCATTCTGATGTGTAGAAATTTGAACGACTTGCGCAGTTTCTGCAGGTTTAACTGGTTTTGCTTTAACGGGATTCAACATAAAGTTCACCCCTAGAGCAAAGAGTGTGATGCCAAGGACTTTGCGAATGATTTTTTCAGGAAGACGCGAGCTAATCAGTGTTCCGACAATAATTGCAGGAATCGAACCCACCAATAACCACATCAGGAGGTGAAAGTCGACATTGCCTGAAGTCATATGACCCAAACCTGCTACAAAAGTAAGGAGGACAGCATGTACTACGTCAGAACCAATAATACGAATCATTGGTAAGTTTGGAAACATAATGACCAAAGCCATAATGCCAAACGCACCAGCGCCAACTGAAGATAGTGTTACGAAGACACCAAGAACCACACCCATTATGACAATGTATTTGCGTTTCTTGCTGGTTTGAAGCTGGACTTTTTCTAAGTCTTCAGTCATGTCTGGGAGTTCATCTTTGCGTAATTTATTGAAAAATTTTTCAATTTGATTACGAAAAACAATCGACAAACCTGTAATGGTTAACATAAAGCCTAAGACCATGGTCAGTACAGCTTTATAATGTGTAGATTGGCTTAAATAGTTGTCGAGTACCCAATGTGTTGCAAAAGAAGCAGGAATACTACCGATTGCAAGCCAAAGTACAATTGGCCAGACAATATTTAACTTTTTGGCATGCACAAATGAACCGCAGAACTTAGAGATTGCGGCATAAAGTAAGTCTGTACCAATCGCAATGTGAGGTTCGATTCTAAAAAGACTTATCAGGATAGGGGTCATCAGAGAGCCACCACCGACACCTGTAATTCCCACACAAAAACCGACTAAAACACCTGCGAGAATAAATTCAATTGGACCAAACATTGTTATATGCCAAATATCAAAAACGTGCATATCTTATGACGTTTTAATATAAGCCGTTGTCTTGATTGTTGATTTACTTATTCTAAAAAAAGATATAGCAAGGAATTATGTTTGCTAAGAAGCGGTTTGTGATTTAAACAATATAAGAGTAAATAGCCATAAAAAATTGAGAGCGATCATCCCACGTACAACATAGATGTGACGGGTGATGTGACGTTTCCATTTTTCAAAGTCTGCGAATGTTGATGTATAGGCCATATCGAAGTGCTGCTGACGTGGATCAGCTACAGTGAGCTGATGAATAAAGACCTCTTTTTTGGAATTTTTTAGGTTCCAAAAAACACGTTCCAAATAATAAATTTCGACCTGCCTTACCGTAAATTGGTGACGATGTACCGATTGGTCACATAGTGCCTGAACCGGTTTTACCATCAATGCGCAGTTTGCGACCCATAAATGATGCTGTTGTTTAAATTTCAACGTACTCATCCTTCCTTTACTGACTTCAATCGTGATTTCATCAAAGATCTTGCTTTGAATCTGTGTAGGAATCCAACTGCTCGGGAAACAAATAAAGACAATCAGGTTTAAAAAGACCGAAATCAGAAGTGTCCAGCCAAAATGATGTTTCGACCAAATCCATAACTGTCGAAGAGGAGTGATGATTTCTTGTTGTGACCAATTTAAAATTGAACGCAATGTTTTACCCTGTGGAAAGTTGTATAAAGTGCTGATTATTAAACATGTTATAACCAAAAAAGCAGGGTGCTTCAACTTAAATGATTTTGATCAGTCTATAAAATTCTGTTGAGTTTTTTTGTTTATATTGAATCGCACAGCTTTTTATTTAGGTCATGATCTAAATAAGAAGTGTGCGAGTTTAAAATAAATGCTTAGCTAGATTTGGTTGTTTTCTTGGGCTTTAAGTCATTGATGCGCAGAATCAGGATAAAAAGGATAGGGCTTGCAAATATAAAGAAACTAACACTTCCTACACCGCGACCCGTGTATTGAATCAATAAAGTTAATGCTACAGCCAATACAGCAAAAGCAAAATAGCGACAGATTTGATAATGTTCTGCACATTTCGACCAACGTGATTTGTGAGTTTTAGGCCGTTGCTTTTCACTCACCAGAAAAAGGATATAGCAGGATAATGCAATAAGGATCCCAGTAATGATATAGATCATGAATGGGTCTCCTGAGTAGCAGTATTGGCATATTTTTTCTGAATTTTTTGAACTGCTTTTTGTTGAATCGGCTGGATTTTTTGATGTAAGAAAATAGCCAATATCGCAAGGGTGATGATCATAAGATCAACGCGAAAAAACAACCAATATTCATTTAAGTTATGTACATATTGATGGCTGATTAAATAGTAAAGATTGAAAATAGGCAAAGACACAGCAAGTAAAATGAATCCCTTTAATTGAGTTTTCCAAAGGTGTTGCTGTGGAGTAAGCAGTGCGATGAATAAACTGAGTAACCAAGTGCCAAAAAAGGCGTAAATCTCATAGTTGGGTTGACCTGCTTCTAACTGAAGTAAACGATTTGTGAACAAATAGCTCAGCATGGCAATTGGCAAGCCAATAATAGCTGCGGTATTGAGACGATTTACCAAATAATGTCCAAAGTGGAAGCTTTGTTTCTTATTTTGTAATTGACGTTTTAAGCTCCATAACAAAAGTCCTGAAGCAATCATGGCGCAACCTAAAAGCCCTGAAAAGAAGAATGCTAAACGTAATAGTGGCTGCGCAAAGTGTGCCATATGTAAGCCATAAACACCATTATTGAGTGTCGCAATCGCACTATTATTGCGTGTATCACCAAGTAGTGCAACAGTTTCAGCATTGAAACTGAGTTGGTCAGGACTACGTGTGATGGTTGAGTCAGTTGACGCAACAAAGTTCACTTGAGCCATGTCCGTATTAGGATGTTTGACCGTGATATTATCAATTTCAGTTTTACCCCAGCGCTGTTCATACTGCTGTATAAAGTAGCCTATGGTTTGCATAGTTGCTGGTGTTGGTTTTATATCTGATGCGATGCTAATGTTTCGTATTTCATCGAAATATTGAAAGGGTTGTTCAGGGTAGAGTTTTTTCATACCATTCGGCAGAATGAGATAAAAGAAAATGGCTAAACCTGTAAATGTAATAGTGAGAAAAAAAGGCAAAGCAATCACAGAAGTGACATTATGAAAATCCAAATACGAACGTTGTCCTTTAAATGCCCTTAAGGTAAAGAATTCCGTGAATATTTTTTTATGCGTAATGATGCCTGAAATGAGGATAATCATCATTAAAAACGCTGCGATAGTAACTAGAAGCCTGCCGATAAAATAGGGCACACCGTACAGCTGGTAGTGGAAGCCATAGAAAAATTCACCACCTTGAGTTGCAGATAGGCTGACTTCTTTTGCAGTAGTTGCATCTAAAGTCTTACTTTCATAACCACCGTCGGCTTTTTGCCAGTAAATTTTATTGACTGGTGAACTTGTACTTGCCAGACCTATATACCAACTTTGTGCATCTGCGGCATTTTGTTGTAAGTATTGATATGCTGACTGTATCGCGGTGTCTTGTTTGACTTGCATGGTGGCAAATTGCGGCTGCATCCACAGATTTATTTCATGACGATAATAGGTCGCAGTACCAGTTAAAAAAATTGCAAACAATAGCCAACCAAATGTCAGACCAAGCCAAGAGTGCAGCCATGCCATTGATTGGCGAACGGATTTTTGCATGGTTTAACCTACGAACTTCAGCATGAGAAAAAAGCATAAACCCAGTGAAAAGGTCACAAGACTTAACTTTTTTAAGGATTGAACACAAAAACTCAAAATAACAAAACAGATAAAAAAAATCAGCGACAAAAAAGCAGCGAGAAAAATGGATTCTGCTTTATCTAAAAGCGGGTAAAAACTGAGAGTCAGTAGTTCAGATAAAATGAACGTGCATAAATAGCCTAAGCCAAATGCAACTAAAAACCGATACAAGACGGATACAGGGTATAGAACTTGATTCATGACTAAACATTTTACTCAGATAATAGCACCTTAGTCTCTAGGCTTTAAAAGCTGAAACCAAGGCGCAATTGAATCAATATTTAAATTTCACAGCAACACTATAATTGGCTGGTGCGCCATAAAATGCTTGACCATCAGGAAAGCTGTATAAGTATTTTTCATTTGTAACGTTATTTGCATTAGCTTGAAGGGAAATATGCTTATTCAAATCATAACTCGCCATTAAATTGACTAATGCATAAGCATCTTGAGTGATCGTACTGTCTACTGATGAATCATATAATTTCGTCGAATCTTGCCATTGTAGTGCCGCACCAACTTTTAGTTTTGGTAAAGTAGGAATGTTATATGTCGTCAAAAGATTGATGGTTTGGTTCGGATTATAAGTTCGAGCATCTCCACCGTTTTTTAGATCCTTTAGGGTAAATTGAGCATAGCCAAAAGATATATTCAGGTGGTCGGTGAGTTGGCCTGCTAAGCCCACTTCAATGCCTTGGGAACGTAAATCACTTGTTTCCACTTTCCGTGTTAGTGGATTGCCATCTGAGCTACGTAAAGGATAGTTACTTTGCTCGGTTCTGAATACAGCAAATGTACCAGTGAGTTTCTCATCTAGCCATGAACTCTTAACTCCCATCTCATAGCTTTCACCTTCAACAGGTTTAAGCGCTTTATCAACTTCTGCACCAGTTTGTGGGCGGAAAATAGAGGTATAGCTTAAGTACCCTGTATATTCAGGAGTAAAATTATACGTGATGCCAGCATATGGCGAAACTTTACTTTCATCATAAGCAACAGATGAACCATAACTAGTTCCATCATTTTTTGCTTGTACATAATTGGCACCTAATAATAACTTTAAGTCATCACTGAGATGTAACCGAGTTGCGGCATATAAAGAGTTAATTTTCTGAGTATAATTTGCAGCTTCACTGAAATCAGACCAAGTTACAGATTGAGGAGTCCAACTTGCCCAATTTGTCGTTAATTGGCGTAAGTAGCCCAGTGAATAATCATCTGAAATGTTGTTATCATTAATATATCCATTTGTTTGTTGATCATATTGCTTACTTTGAATATAGCTATATCCAATCGTGGCCTCGTGATCTCGGCCAAACAAAGCATATTCCCCCTGTAAATTTAAATCAGCAAAATGTCTTTTTTGACTTTCTTTACCACCCCAAGCAGTGAGTGATACGTCAGATCCATCCTGATTTGGATAGCCATAATAATAGAGCAACTTGCTATTATGCTCAGTATTCGTGTAGTTATAACTGAATTTTGCTACCCAATTTTCGTGAACTTTTTGCTTTAGCTCTATAAATGCATTTTGACTTTTATTATCCCAATATGCCCAATTAGGATTCGGGTTGTAATTACGATCATATGAAAGTTGATTGCCACTTGAATCTAATAGTGGCAGTGCTCCCCAATTATTTGCATTGGGTTTATTTTTTTCTTCACTATAACCAACAGTAAGTAAAGTACTATCCGTTAGGTCAGCCTCAAGAATGCCAGAAAATCCATTTTTTTCTGAAGAATAACGATCAATATATGAATCTCCAGTTTGCTCATAACCCATTAAACGGCCTCGAATGCTCCCATCTTGAGTGAGCGGACCCGATACATCCATTTCATATCGTTGCGTATTCCACGAGCCGTAACTTAGTCCAGCATTCGCTTGGAGCTCTTTGGTAGGGCGTTTACGAATGTAGTCAATCGTTGCGCTTGGGTCACCAAAGGCATTGGTGAGAGCATCTGCACCTTTAATGACTTCTACTCGATCATAAAAATATGTGTCTGGGTTGGTATTATTGTAGTTGTAGTTACTCGATGGAAATCCAACACCATCTGTTAATATATTTGAGATTTCAAAGCCACGAGCCATATACGTTGAACGTTCCGTTTCTTGGTTCGTAACTGTGACTCCAGGTGTATTATTTAAAACCTCACGAGTGCTATTGAGTGCAAAGTCATTCATTTGCTGACGAGTTACTACATTTACAGTTTGTGGGGTTTCTTTCACAGTAATGTTTAATTTTGCTGCACTAGAAGAATTTTTGACGGTATAGGCTTTACTGTCTTCTGCCTGTTCATCACTTGCTTGCACAGTAATCGTTGCTAAATTTTGCGCATCTTGTGCAAGGCTATATTGAGCACTAAAAATAGCTAAGCTAATAATTGATAACCTAAAGCCATGAGATTGGATGTTCAACATTGATTAATACTAATGAGAATAATTATTGATAAGTTTATTGTTTGCTGAGATTGTTTACAAGTTCTTCACAATTGAAAAAATAAATCGAAAAATTTTGTTTGATAGATTTGAAGCGCAGTATTTAGTGTATTTAGATTTTCTTTCATTATCGTAGTCTTTGCTATTCCCAGATTGGGCCAACATAGTCGCGCCAATCTAAAAATGGCTATGTTATGATGTATGGGTTGAAAAATAAGGAATAATGCTTTGCAAAATCGGAAACTTAAAATTGGAATCGTAGTGGGTGAAGTATCGGGTGATACTTTAGGTGCTAAACTTATTCGCAGTTTTCGTGAGCAAGGAATTGATGCAGAATTTGAGGGTATTGGTGGCCCTCAAATGATTGCAGAGGGTTTCAACAGCTTTTATCCGATGGATATTTTGTCGGTCATGGGGCTGGTTGAGGTTCTTAAAGACATTAAAAAACTTTTTGCTGTACGTGATGGACTGGTAGAGAAATGGACTGCCCATCCTGTCGATGTGTTTATTGGGATTGATGCGCCAGACTTTAATCTGCGCCTTTCAAAAAGTTTAAAGCAAAAACAACTGCCCATAAAAACAGTGCAGTACGTTAGTCCTTCCGTTTGGGCATGGCGTCAGGGACGAGTGCATGGCATCAAAGCCTCAATTGATTTGGTATTGTGTTTGTTCCCGTTTGAAAAAGCATTTTATAAAAAATGGGATGTTCCCGCTGCATTTGTAGGACACCCCTTGGCCAGCCAATTGCCTTTGGAAAACCCAATTTTACAAGCCAAAGAAGAGCTGGGTTTAGATCTGAGTCAAAAACATATTGCTTTACTACCGGGAAGTCGACGTGGTGAAATTGAAAAGCTCGGTCCACTGGTTTTAGATGCTGCAAAATTGCTCTACGCCAAATATCCAAACTATCGCTTTGTGATACCAGCAATCAATGATGCACGTAAGCAACAAATCGAAGCTTTGCTTACTCAGTATCCAAAAGCATTGGTCGATCAAATAGACTTGCTTGAAAACTCAGGCACCGAGTCGAAGATTGGGCGTCAAGTTATGAATGCCGCTAATATTGTAGCTTTGGCTTCAGGTACAGCAACTTTAGAAGCTATGCTGTTACACCGACCAATGGTGACCTTCTATAAGTTGAACTGGCTCACCTATCATGTGGTGAAACTCTTGATTAAGATTCCTTATTACTCATTGCCGAATATTATTGCGGGTAAGAAAGTGATACAAGAATTAATTCAAAAAGATGCAACACCTGAGAAATTGGCAGCTGAAATTGAAAAATTAATGAATATTGAAACAGCACAAATTCAAGCCATGCAAAACATTACCATGCATAAACAGTTACTTGCAGGCAATAGTGAAAACCCTGTAGAGGCGATTTTAAATATTTTAGATTAATTTTCTTTAATACATAGTGATAGTGAAGTGAGAAACAACCCAAACGTATTTGGGTTGTTTCTTTTTATTTTAAGGTTTTAGTCCAACAGCTTTGGCACGAGCAGCGTGTAACTTTTTATAACTGTCGATTAAACGTAAGTGACGGTCTAAACCTTCAAGTTTCATACTGGTTTCTGTTAAACCATAGAAACGAATACGGCCTTCAACTGTGCCTATTACCGCATCCATACGTTCATCACCGAACATACGACGGAAGTTGGCTTCATATTCTTCCAGTTCCATGTCGTCATCTAACATCACTTCGAGCACGACATTCATGCATTGGTAGAACAGACCACGTTCAACGGTATTGGTGTTGTATTGTAAGAATGCCTCAACCAAGTCTTTTGCTTCCTCAAACTGCTCTAATGCAAGATAGATGAGTAGTTTAAGTTCAAGCAGAGTCAATTGACCCCATTCGGTATTGTCATCAAACTCAATCCCGATCAACGTCTTGATTTCAGTATAGTCGTCTAGCTCACATTCTTCTAAACGTTCAACCAGCGCTTCGAGTTGTTCATCGTCTAAACGGTGTAAGTTGAGGATGTCTTCACGGTAAAGTAGTGCTTTGTTGGTGTTGTCCCAAACCAAGTCTTCAACCAAGTAAATTTCTGAGTAACCCGGGACCAAGATACGGCAGGCTGTTGCACCCAAATGTTGGTAAATGGCCATATAGACTTCTTTGCCCATATTTTCCAAAATACCGAACAGCTCATCAGCTTCATCAGCATTTGAGTTTTGGCTTTGATTGGTAAAGTCCCACTCGACAAAGTCATAGTCCGATTTGGCACTAAAGAAGCGCCATGACACTACACCACTTGAGTCAATAAAGTGCTCAACAAAGTTATTGGGTTCGGTGACTGCATTTGAGCTAAATGTTGGGCGAGGTAAGTCGTTCAGACCTTCAAAACTACGACCCTGAAGTAGCTCAGTTAAGCTACGCTCAAGCGCAACTTCAAAGCTTGGGTGTGCACCGAAAGACGCGAATACACCACCTGTACGTGGGTTCATTAACGTCACACACATGACAGGGTATTGACCGCCTAGAGAAGCATCCTTCACCAGTACAGGGAAACCTTGCTCTTCTAAACCTTGAATGCCCGCTAAAATGCTAGGATATTTCGCTAAAACCTCTTGCGGTACATCTGGCAGGGTCAGTTCACCTTCCAAAATCTCACGTTTAACCGCACGCTCAAAAATTTCAGATAAGCACTGTACTTGTGCTTCAGCTAAGGTGTTTCCTGCACTCATCCCGTTACTAAGGTACAAGTTTTCAATCAAGTTTGATGGGAAGTAAACCACTTCAGCATCAGACTGGCGAACAAAAGGTAAAGCGCAAATACCGCGCTCAGTTTTCCCTGAGTTGGTGTCGTATAAATGCGTACCTAACAGTTCTTCTTCAGGGTCATAAATTTCAAGTGTATATTCATCCAGAACGCCTTCTGGCATTTCACCATTTGGACCTGGCATGAACCATTTTTCATCTGGATAATGCACAAACTCGGCATTGGCGATGTCTTCACCCCAGAACTGGTCGTTATAGAAGAAGTTACAGTTCAGACGTTCAATGAACTCACCCAGCGCAGAAGCCAAAGCACTTTCTTTGCTTGAACCTTTACCATTGGTAAAACACATTGGCGATTGAGCATCACGAATATGTAAAGACCACACATTCGGCACAATGTTACGCCAAGAAGCGATTTCAATTTTCATGCCTAGATTAGCCAAAATACCCGACATATTGGCAATGGTTTCTTCTAAAGGTAGGTCTTTACCCGCAATGATGGTGCTGGTTTCAGAAGCAAGACTTGGAATAAGTAGGGCTTGTGCATCGGCATCAATGCTTTCTACTTCTTCAATAATAAATTCAGGACCTGTTTGAATCACTTTCTTAACCGTACAACGGTCGATAGAGCGCAAAATACCTTGGCGATCTTTTTCTGAAATGTCTGCAGGGAGCTCAACTTGAATTTTGAAGATTTGTTTATAGCGGTTTTCAGGGTCAACAATGTTGTTTTGAGACAAGCGAATGTTGTCGGTTGGAATGTCACGTGCCAAACAATACACTTTGACAAAATAAGCCGCACAAAGCGCAGAAGATGCTAAAAAGTAGTCAAATGGACCGGGTGCAGAGCCATCACCTTTGTAGCGAATCGGTTGATCGGCAATGACTGTAAAATCATCGAACTTCGCTTCTTGGCGAAGATTATCGAGATAATTAACCTTGATTTCCATGCTGGCACCTAAATTTTCCTATATGTCAGCATGGACATATAAGAGATAAAACATTGAAAAATAAGCCGAATCACGGATGAAAACTGGACTTAAAAAAGTGTGGCTAGAGCGAAAAATAACAAACAAGCAGTGGTTTGAAGCCATCTCTAGCAAGGATGCGGGATATTATAGTGTGATTTTCACAAGATGCTAATCTTTGTCTGCAAGTTCAAGGTATTTATCTCACCGCACAAAGTCATAAGTAGAGTGAAGATTGCTATTAAATCATTACGGACGAGCATTCTAAGTTGGGTTTTGATTATTTCTATATTGGCTTGGGCTCATTTGATACTGTCGTTTAAAGCTTTGGCTAAAAGCTGTTTCTGAGTTGTATCCGACCCGATGTGCAATTTGTTGAATTGTGCCTTGTCCATTACGCAGGTATTGGGCGGCTAAACGCAGACGGTGTTGTTGCAAATAAGCCAAAGGGCTAATGCCTAAAATTTGGCTAAACAATGTGGCAAATTTAGAACGTGACATACAACACTGTTCTGCAAGGGACTCAACTGTCCAAGGCTGTGCGGGTTCTGCATGAATTTTAGCAAGGGCATTGGAGAGCTCAGGATGAGATAAAGCACTCAGCCAATTGTTCGAGTCTTGCAGCGCGTCAATATAATCACGTACACATTCAATTAATAAAATACTCACCAAATGATCCAAAATTTTGTCGCGACCTGGGCGTATACGTTGGACTTCTAGAGCGAGAAATTGTAGTCCAATTTGCAACCATTCAGGCACTGTGCTGAGGTCTTGGTGTTGCAGGTGAATAAACGCGGGTAAGGCTTGTACCAACGGACGCGCCATAATAGGGTCCATATGTGCATGTAAGGCCAAGATTACGGTTTTTTGTTGTGTCGCATCACTTCCAAAAGTGACTTCTTTGTGTTGGTTTTGGGCAAATAAGTCAGAAATATCGAATACTTCTAACAGTTGGTCTGTGGTTGAGGAGCGACACTCATGGCTTGGCCCTGAGGGGAGTAATATCAGATCTCCAGCTTCCACTTGTACGCTTTGTTTGCTTCCCAAGCAAATATTGAAATGACCTTGAAGTACCGCATAAGCCATCATGGTGGATTGTTCGGTGTAGCGAAAAGCCCACTCACCATGCGGTTTGAGGTAGAGGTACTCAGATTGGTTGAGGTGTATATCTTCAAAAATTTTACTTAAAGCATCCATACTTTACGGTTTCTTGTCTATATTTCTTGGGCTTAATATTTGATTTAGGGTCAATTTAAGTCATTTTAGGCCAAGGACGATTACGCTGTTTTCTTGGACGTTAGCAACTGTTCTTTATGATCCATTTCTAGAAATATAAAGGCATAACAAGAAAATTGGAAGAATGGTAATGAATGCATCAGTGAAAATGACGAATTCTAGCGTGGTCGTCAAAAATGCAGCAGGGATCGATAAAAAGCGTTTTGGCTGGCTATTGAGTCCTGGGCTTCCTGTGATTGGCATGGGCATTTTAGCTGGCTATCATTTTGGCCCGAAACCCACCAAGAAAATCTTCGCTTTGGGTGGGCCGTTGCTACTGCATGTCATTATTCCTGCGGTAGATGCTTTGGTCGGTGCGGATGAGAACACCCCTTCAGATGATGAAATTAAGGTCTTGGTAAATGACCCGTACTATGACCGTATTGTGAAATTGTTCATTCCGCTACAAATGGCAGCCAATTTGTTTGCAGGTTATGTGGTGACTCGCCAAAATGTATCGATGCTCGACCAAATATTATTGGGTGTTTCCATGGGGGCAATTAATGGAGTAGCAGTAAATACAGCACATGAGCTGTGCCATCGTCCTAAAAAATCAGATCATTATTGGTCACATATGACTTTAGCGCCGTTGGTCTACAATCATTTCCGTATAGAGCACCCTTATGGACACCATAAACGTGCTGCGACGCCAGAAGATCCGGCTTCATCGAAAATGGGGGAGACTTTTTATGAGTTTTGGCCACGAACTGTTTTGGGGGGATTGAAGTCGGCGGTTGAAATTGAACATAAACGCCTAAAACGCAAAGGCCTGTCATTCTTTTCCAAAGAAAATGAACTGTTTCATGGATGGGCAATGAGTGCGGGCTTTCATGCAACCTTGTTGAAATTGTTTGGTAAAAAAGTAGCGCCATATCTGGTGACACAGGCATTTTATGGGGTGAGTCTGTTTGAAATTATTAATTATATTGAACACTATGGTTTAAAACGTAGCCAAAAAGAAGATGGCAGCTATGCGCGAACCATGCCTGAACACAGCTGGAATAATAACAACATTGTGACGAATTTATTCTTATATCAGCTACAACGCCATTCAGATCATCATGCCTATCCAACCCGCCCATTTCAGGCCTTAAGACATTTTGATGAAGCCCCAGAGCTACCGAGTGGTTATGCCACCATGTTGATTCCAGCGTTAATTCCAAAGCTGTGGTTTAAAATGATGGATCAACGAGTGTTTGATCACTACCAAGGTGATTTGACCAAAGCCAATATCTTGCCTAAGCGCCGTGCTCAAATCTTTAAGAAATTCGGATTAAGTGCTGACTAAGCGACGATATTTCAGCGATAACAAGCTGAATACATGGTTGACATTGAATTTACAGTCATTGCTTTACTGAGTGCTTGTAAGTTCGATGCTCATGTAAAGGTCTACCGCTAAACATTCCTTTTTAAAAGGCTTATACTGCCATGTATGTAATGAAAATATTGAACAGTAATGACACCAGCAACCAAACTTTTGAAAGGCAATAAAATCGAATTTTCTATTCATGAATATGAGCATGATGCCAATGCAAAAAGCTTCGGGCTCGAAGCTGCGGAAAAATTAAACTTACGTGTCGAAGAAGTGTTTAAAACACTGTTAGTGACCGATGAAAAAAACTATTTTGTTGCAATTCTTCCTGTACATCATCAGTTGAACTTGAAAAAAGTGGCGCAGGCTGTAGGTGCCAAGAAACTAAAAATGTCCGATCCTAAAGATGCAGAACGACTGACAGGTTATTTGGTCGGAGGCATTAGTCCTGTAGGGCAGAAAAAAAGGTTAAAAACTGTAATTGACCAAAGCGCAGAACAGTTGGAAAAACTATATGTCAGTGGCGGTAAACGTGGATTGGATATCGGTTTAAAGCCTCAGGATTTGGCCAAAGTACTTTCTGCTAGTTTTGCTGATTTGTTGGATGAATAAACAGCGAATCTTGCGTTTACTTTTAGTTTATTTTAGAGCCCATTCAGGTCATCTGAGTGGGCTTTTTTCAATCTAAAATAGAGAAAATTTATAGTTCAGATCAATTATAAATTCATAAACTATCATTTAAAGCTATGGTGTAATTTCGTATACTCTATATTTGAAAAACTGATTAACAATTTAAAATAAATATAAAACAATACTTTATGTTGTTTTTTGGGTGGTTTTTTCAAAAGTAAACAAAATTGCAAAGATAAATGATAATAATTACCATTAACATGCTTTACAGCGTTGGCCAACGTGAACACCTTTAAGAAACATAATTACATGAAATGAGCTTGAAATAAGCTTTTATAAGAGGATATGGTCAGATGAAAGAGCAAGCCAATCGCTTGGCGATGCAACATCTAGTCAATGCATACTCACAAGAAACAGGCAATTCTAATTTGCTTGAGAAGTATCAACAAAACTCAACTCAACTCGCGTTTAGCCAAGGTTTGACGCTGTTATCTTTACCACTCAATTTAATCCAAGCGCAGCTTTTTGTTCCGTTAAGCTATGTCAGCCGTGTTGGGCGACATCGTATTGCTGCTTTGCCTCAAATTTTTCAAAAAGGTCAGAAGCTTAACTTTAGCTCAGTTGCAATGGTCAGTCTGCTACTAGAAGAGTTGGTTCAGCAAACCCAAGGTCAAGTAGACGCGGCCTCATTATTAGAGCGTTGGATCCAAAGCCGCGATGCTTTACAACAGTTTTTAAATATCCGAGCAGATGATTTTGATGAGCTTGTTCAGGCTGAGCAAAGTTTTATCGCATCTGAACAAGCTTTGATTTTAGGGCATAGCATGCATCCTGCGCCAAAAAGCAGAACAGGTTTTGTACATGAAGACTGGCAGAAATATTCACCTGAAGCCAGAGGACAAACTCAACTTCACTATTGGCTAGTGGCACCCGAATATATTGCTGAAGGAACAGCACTTGAGAACCCTTTTTCAGAGCAATTGAAGCAAGAAATTCAATGGCATCTCTCAGAAGCCGAAAGTGTCACGCTGTCTACCTATGCACATTATAAATTATTACCCTTACATCCGTGGCAAGCCCGCTATTTACAAAGTAAAGCATGGTTTAAACATTTAAAAACGAAATTGAAAATTATCGACTTGGGTGAAAAAGCATGGCTCTTCTCACCAACAACATCTGTTCGCACTCTAGCTAGTTTTAGTGCGCCGTGGATGCTGAAACCTTCGCTTTCAGTGATGATTACTAACTCTATACGTGTCAACTTAGCCAAAGAATGCCATCGCGGTGAAATGACGCATCGGCTTTGGCATAGTGAATTGGGCCGAGATATTTTAAAACAATGCCCAAGCCTAAAAGCGGTCAATGATCCTGCATGGATTGCTCTACAGCTGGATGGTGAAATTATTGATGAAACAATCTGTATCGTGCGTGATCAGCCATTTGATCTAAAACAGCAAGTGACATGTATTGCTTCATTATGTCAGGACCATCCTATAAAAGAACGCAATCGTTTTAACGCATTATTTGAGCAAATCGCAGTTCAACACAGGCGAGATGATAAAATACAAATTGCCCACGACTGGTTTAAGGCTTTCTTAAATATCAGTCTGAGCCCACTCATGTATGTTTATCATCGTTACGGAATGGCCTTTGAGTCGCATCAACAAAATGTCTTGGTTGAGTTAAAAGATGGTTGGCCAGAGTTGCTGTGGCTACGTGACAATCAAGGCTTTTATTATATCGAAGAGTTTGCAACTGAAATTTTACAACAGTTCCCAGAGCTGAATGACAAAGCTCATGCGGTTGGACCAAAGGCATTTGTCGATGAGCGTTTTAGTTATTATTTTTTTGGTAATACCTTATTCGGCATCATTAATGCCATTGGTGCAACAGGCTATGTAAGTGAACATGATTTACTTACAGTACTTCAGCAATATCTATTGGGGCTTTTAAAACAATATCCAGAGAGTAGTTTAATTCAGAGTTTGTTGTATCAGCAGACTTTACCCTATAAGGGCAACTTGTTGACCCGATTATATGAACTAGATGAATTAATAGCAGCTGTTGAAAATCAGTCGGTCTATATTCAGTTAGCCAATCCGTTATGTATCAAACAAGAGGATGCTCTCTATGCTTGATTTTATTGCGATTGGCCTTGGACCATTTAACTTAAGCCTTGCCAGTCTGTTGCATGAAAAGACGGAATTAAGCTATCTGTTCTTTGAGAAAAAACCGCAGTTCGACTGGCATGCAGGTATGCAACTCCCCAATACAGTTTTGCAAGTTCCATTTATGGCAGACCTGGTGTCGATGGTCGATCCGACTAGCCCGTTGAGTTTTTTGAATTATTTAAAAACACAACAGCGCTTATATAAATTCTACTTTCTTGAACAGCAACACATTCCACGTAGTGAATACAACCATTATTGCCAATGGGTGGCAGATCAACTCAGTCATATTCAATACCAATCAACAGTTAAGGCCATTTATGCTAAAAGTGAAGGTTATGAGGTCGTGGTTGAACAAGGTGGCCGTTTTATCCGTTACTTGTGCCGCAACCTAGTAATTGGTTCAGGTAACTTGCCTTATTTACCTGATTGTTTACATAAGTTACAGCAGCAAGTTCCTGAGAAATGTATTCATTCATCAGACTATTTGACACATCAAAAAGAAAAACTAAAAGGTAATGTCGTGGTCTTAGGTTCTGGCCAGTCTTCTGCTGAGGTCTTCTTGGATTTGTTCGATCAGCAGTATCAACATGATCGTACAAAAATAGCAGACTTCAAGTTGCACTGGCTGACGCGTTCCAATGGCTTTTTCCCGATGGAATATGCCCCTTTAGGGTTGGAACATTTTAGCCCGAACTATACCCAGCATTTTTACACGCTTTCGGAGTCACAAAAAGCTGCGCAGCTAAAAGATCAAGCGTTGTTGTACAAAGGTATTAGTGCCAAAACCATACGAGATATTTACCAAAGGCTCTATCACCGTAGTATTGCATCTACCCCGCAAAAAACACATTTGCATGCTCAAATTCAGTTGCTTGATGCTGAGTTGATGGAAAGTCAGCATATCAGATTAAGTCTTGAACATACGGTAACTCAACAGCGCTTCTATATGGATGTTGACTTTGTGGTTGCATCCACAGGTTATTACAGCCCTGAGTTTCCATTTTTGAAATATTTAAAACCTTTGATTGCAACCGATCAAATGGGGCGCTGGAAAGTCAGTCAAGATTATCGTTTACAGCATAGTGCGATGGGCGAAATTTTTGTGCAAAACCAAGAGATGCATAGTCATGGTGTTGGTACACCAGACTTAGGACTTGGTGCATTTCGAGCAGCGACGATTGCCAATCAATTGCTCGGTTATCAGCTCTATGAAATAGGAAGTAATGAGCAGACTTTCCAGCACTTTAAACCTGAGTTAAACCCCGAAGTGTATGTGCAGCATGGCATATCCACTCAGAGGGTATCAGTTTCAGTTCATTCTTTATCCAAGTCCAAAAATACTGAACAGCAAAAAATACAAACAGGTCTACATCCATCTATGAAGGCCTATACATTCGAGAAAATAATATGAACTTTGCACAACTTCAAGTGAATCAGAAACAGTGGCGTTCAGCAGGACAGCGTTTAATCGAAATGGCGATTGCTGAATTTTTATATGAAGAAATTATTCAAGTGACTCATTTAAGAGACCACAGCTATCAACTTCTTTTGGATGATCAAAGCTATACCTTTAAAGCTCAGAACTATTTATTGGGACATTGGCAAATTGAGGAGGGTTCGGTACGCGAGTTGGGTGCGGTTGAGGATATTCCTGCATGGAACTTACATACTTTTATTCGCGCCTTTTCAAATCAAACTGAAGTTAAGCCTTTTACTAAGGCGTATTTGATCAAAGAAATGAACAATACATGGTTAGCTGAAGCGCATTTATTTGATGAAAGTCGTTTAAGCAGTACAGCGGTATTGACCGCATCTCATCATGAAATTGAAGGCATGTTGCGTGGTCATCCGTGGTTGATTATGAGTAAAGGTCGGATGGGTTTTGGTTATGATGATTATTTAAGTGCTGCGCCAGAACTTTCTCCAACTGTAAAAGTACTGTGGCTAGCAGTCCATCGTGATCTAGCGGAATTTCGCTCTACCAAAGAGTGGCAAGCGGGGACACTCTATCAACATGAGTTAAGTGCAGAACAACTCACAAATTTTGAACAACAATTACATGACAGAGGCTGCTCTTGTCGTGACTATTTCCTCATTCCCGTACATGCATGGCAGTGGCACCAATGGTTAATGCCAACGTATGCTAATGAAATTGTAGATCAGCGTATTATCGAGTTAGGTATTGGAGACGATGACTACGTGCCGATGCAGTCGATTCGCACGCTTTGCAACATTAGTCAGCCTGAGCGGCATTATGTCAAATTACCAGTCAGTATTTTCAATACCGCAGTGTATCGAGGATTGCCATCTAAACGGAACATCGCAGCCCCAGCCGTCACAGCTTGGCTAAAGCAGATTCAATCTCAAGATCCAGACTTAAAACAGTCAGGTGTTGCATTCTTAGGTGAAGTCGCAACATTGACCATCCATCAGCCATGCTTTGATGAGATTGAAGGCGCGCCGTATCAGTTTAAAGAACTGTTTGGATGCTTATGGCGTGAAAGTATAGACCCAGTGATTGGAACTGGTGAACAGGCACTTTCGCAAGCAGCTTTGTTACATCGAGACATCAACGGACAGTCAATATTAGCTGTGTTGATTAAGGCCTCAGGTTTGAGCCCATTACAGTGGTTAAAACGCTTTGCTGAAGTATCTATTACTCCACTCTTAATTTGTTTGTACAAATATGGCTTGGCTTTTTCTCCACATGGGGAAAATACCATGTTGATTCACACCAATGGCGTACCGCAGAAAATGGTGCTGAAAGACTTTATTGATGATGTCAACTTGGTCGATGAAGAGTTCCCAGAGTTGGCTGGTTTACCTATTGAGGGACAAATTTTACTGCGACATCCTGCGCAGGAACTCAGTCATTTTATTTTCACTGGGCTGTTTATGGTGCATTACCGCTATATCTGTAATGTATTCCTACAAGACTATCCTGAGCATAGTGAAGTTGAGTTTTGGCAGACTATTTCATCAGTGATTGATGCGTTTCATCAGTCGCATCCAGAGTTGGCAGAACGTATTGAAAAATTTGCCATGTTTAGAGCAGAGTTTGAAAAGATTTGTTTAAACCGTGTGCGCTTATTTACCACCAGTTATAACGATGAGGCAGAACGTCCTGTCCCTGTATTTTTAGATCCAATTGCTAATCCTGTCAGCCCTGAAACCTTAAAACGCTGGTCAGAACAGGTAGCGAAATCAACTGATGATACAACTACAAAGCGTATCGCATCGTAAAATACTAAAAAATTAGAAGGCTTCCCCATGAAAACACTGTCACAGCAACTTCCCGATTTTTATGAATACTATGAGAATGAGACGCAATTTTACCTACGTCAAGTGCAGTATCCAGAGGATTTAGCATTGTTACATAAATGGATGCATGAGCCCCACGTTATACCGCAGTGGCAGCTGAATAAGTCTGAAATCGACCTTGCTGTTTATTTTGAAAAAATGCTGGCTGATGATCACCATCGGTTGTTGATCGTAGGGGTAGATGGTCAGGATGTGGGTTATACCGAAATCTATGAAGGCAAGCGTGACCGCCTTGGGCGTTATTACGATGGCGATGCTTTAGACCTTGGTTGGCACTTACTGTTTGGTGAAAAGTCAGCTTTCGGCAAGGGCTACTTGCGCCCAGTAATGCGCTTGTTGGGTTTTTACATTTTTGAGAATGCGCCATCCGAAAAAATTGTTGGTGAGCCTGACCATACTGTTAAACCTTATGCAGCAGTAGTGGAAGAAATGTGCTATGAGGCACAGCGCCTAATTCCGATGCCTGAAAAAACAGCCATGTTGTATTACTGCTTTAAACATAAATTCTATGAAAAATTTGGAGGGTATTTAACTCATTCAACTGCATTTATGCAAAACCACAACCCACTCAATAGGACTGAGGAATTTACATGAGCTATAGCTCAGAACATATACACATCATGAATATGCGATTTTCGGAGGATGTTACAGTCGCCGAATTTGAACAATGGCTCAGCCAAATTGAACGTTTTTTCTTAAAGAAACAAAACTTTGCTTTGGTCATGCAAACCGACGTTGGTACGGAGTTTCCAGAAGAATACCGTCAATTGCAAGCGGCTTGGTACAAAACATACAAACAGCTTTTTTTTCAATATTGCTTGGGTTTAGTCCGAATCGCACAAGACCCGGCAGATCAACAACGACTGAATACACCCGCACTGCATGCTGCGTGGCGGGTGCCTTATTACGTCACGCTTGATCATTCTGATGCACTGCAATGGGCAGTGCAGAGGTGGATATGCAAAACCTAAATTCACAAAGAGCAACACGCCAAATCTCTGCTTTGAGCCTAGCCGTTGTTATTGTTTTATATCTGGCGCATGCCTTGCCTTTGTATTTTTACAATGTGGCATTACCCGCTATTTTGCGACATCAGGGGGTGGATTTACGTTGGATTGGAATGTTGTCACTGCTTTATATTCCATGGGCTTTTAAATTTTTATGGGCACCACTGATTGACCGACTCTATATCAAGAAGTTAGGGAAACGAAAAACATGGTTGCTTTTTACTCAAATAGCATTGGTTCTTGGCGTTCTGGCCTTGGCTTTTACCCAGTTCTCTTACGGATTGATCGTATTTGTTGTGATTGGTTTATGGATCTCAAGCTTTGCTGCGACTCAAGATATTGCTATTGATGGCTATACCGTTGAAGCTTTTTCAGAGTCCGAATACCGTCTAGGCAGTATGGCACAAAGTATTGGGGTCGCTTTGGGGAGTATGTTAGGTGGTGCGGCAACATTATGGTTGTACCAATATTACGGCTGGGAAAGTGCATTGGTGTGCTTAGCAGTCATGACAGCATTGACCATGTTTGCTGTTTTTTACATTCAAGAGAATGCAAGTGAACAGACGAATATCGCTAAACAAGCTCCAAGCTTAATCCGTGCTTTTAAACGGCCAGAGATTTTATCGGCCTTAGCACTGATTTTGTGCTATCGCGTGGTTGAAGCACCTGCAATGGCGATGCTCAATCCGATGCTCATTGACCAAAAATGGACGCTTGCTCAAATTGGGGTGCTGATGTCTGTGATTGGCGCAGGCGTGGGTTTGCTCGCTGCCGTTACGGCAGCATTTCTTCTGAAAAAGTTGCAAGCTACTCAGTTGCTTATTTGGGCGGGGTGGTGTCGAACGGTGTTGTATGGAGTGATTGGCGCAGCCATTGTTTTGGGCTGGTTAAACCAGTGGCATTTACTCTTGGGGGGATTTGTGATTGTCATGCTTGCGATTCGTTATGTAGCAATGACTTCACTCTATGCCTATTTCATGCAGAGCAGTTCTAAAGAACAGGCAGGCACGGACTTCACCATTTTGGTGTGTTTTGAGCTACTGGTTTATTTCATTGGGGGAGCTACATCGGGATTTTTAGCCAAATCACTCGGATATGGCAATTTTTATATGGTATTGGCGGTTGCGTCTGTGGTCAGTGTACTACTGAGCCAATACATCATTTCACGTCATCAAAAAACTCAACAAAACTTTTGAATCAAGAAATTTAATAAAAGGAAAAAGATATGAGCCGTTTTATGTTACCTATGCAGTTGACTTGTTTAACACTTGCTGTATGTACACAATTGTATGCACAAGATGATGTCACTACAACATTAGATAGCCAAACAAGCCGTGTTGAAGCTAAACAAAAAGAGGCTACACAACTGGCACCGATTGTGGTGACAGCAACTCGTTCTGCAAAGAGCATTGCGGATATTGCGGGGACAGTTTATAGCATTGATCAAGCTGAAATTGAAAAACAGGCCAATGCAGGAAAGAGTATTGCAGATATCTTGGGAATGTTAGTTCCATCTCTGACACCGAGTAGTGGAACGACCTCAAACTATGGTATGACCATGCGTGGTCGTGTAGTGCAATACATGATTGATGGTGTACCGCAAACAGGTTATCGCGATGGTTCACGTCAGTTAAATAGCATTCAACCGTCTATGATTGAGCGTATTGAAGTGGTTTCAGGGGCAACCAGTATTTATGGCTCGGGAGCAACAGGCGGGATTATTAATATTATTACCAAACGTGGTGGCCAAGACCCGATTAGCTTTGAAACTAAAGTTGGGATGACTGCGGGAAATAACTTTAAATCAGATGCTATGGCCTATGAAGCATCACAAAATATTTTGTTTAACCAAGGTGCACTACAAGGGGCTTTCGGTGCCAGTTATACCACTCGTGGTGAAATTCAGGACAGCCATGGTCACCGTATTGGGCCTGAAGTTGCGCAAACAGACCGTCAAGATACGGATACATTAGATATCAATGGTCGTTTGACTTGGAATATTTCAGATAGTCAAAGTTTGAGTTTTGGTGCTCAATATTTTAATGACGAACAAGATAGTGAATATGGTCCTGACTATGGTCCGAGTTTAGCCTATTTAAGACGTGACCCAACCTATACTGCCAGTCTTGCTGCGGTCAAAGGCATGCAGTTAGAGACCCAACCGCAAACTGAACGCTACGCATTTAATACGCAATATGAAAATCAAAATGTATTGGGGCATAACTTAAATGCTGAAGCGTACTATCGGAATGAGCAAGCACGCTGGTTCCCTTCTGCTCAGGCTATGGGAGGCGGTTTATATCTTGTTTATCAGTCGGAAACAGATATTGATGTTTATGGTGCGCGAGTTGCCTTGCAGAAACAATTTGACTTAAATGGTCGGAAGTTGGGACTCAGCTATGGTATTGACTATGAAAATGAACAAGATGAACAAAATATTCAAATGTACGATAGTGCTGCATTTGTGGCTAGTAACGGTCTAAATTATAAGCCTTTTAATTATTATGCTTTTGGGCCAGATGTCGAAACGGAAAAGTTGGGTACCTTCATTCAAACAGACTTTGATGTGACAGATCGCTTAGGCTTAAAAGCAGGGGTGCGTTATGAACGTGTAGAAAGCCAAGTGGATGGATCAACGCCTTATTTAGAGGCAATTACCGCTGACTTGCGACCAGGCTACCAAGCCAAGACTTTAAATGGCGGTAAAGTAAAGCATGACGCGACATTGTTTAATGTGGGTGCAGTTTATCACTTAAGCGATGCTCAACAAATTTTTGCAAACTTTTCCCAAGGCTCAAATTTACCTGATATTCAACGTATGCTTCGTGATGTGCCTGCAAGTTTTACAGTCAACAGCCAAACCATTGACCCAATTAAAGTGAATAACTACGAGTTGGGTTGGCGTGTGCAAGCTACAAATGGTCTAAATGCGGGCGTGACCACTTTCTATAATGACTCAGATAAAAGTTTAAAGTTTGGCCGTCCAAACTATACCATTGAAGTCTTAGATACAGATGAGCGCGTTTATGGTGTAGAAGGAAATGCGTCATATCGACTACAGCCAAATTGGACAGTGGGTGGAACCATGGCGTATACCCGTGGACAGTTCAAAAATACTGCTGGGAAATGGCAAGAACTAGATGCAATCAGAGTTGCGCCACTGAAAGGCACAGCATTTTCTGAGTGGCAGTTTAACAATGACATGAGTCTACGTGTTCAAGCCTTAGCTATTGGTGGTACGGATAAAGCAAAAAAAGACGCTGAAAAGTACGGTTCGACTGTTCCTGCTGAAATCAAAGGCTTTGCAACGATGGATGTGATTGCCAATGCAAAAGCAGGTCCAGGTACGATCGGCTTTGGGGTGTATAACGTGTGGAATACAGACTACAAATCGGTCTATAGTCAATCGGTTGAGTCGGTTTATGGGGCTATTTCAAGCTTAGCTGCTCAAGGTCGAACCTATGGTCTGAGCTATACATTGAAATACTAACTGTATGTCTAGAGGTAGCGTTCAGCTACCTCTTTACTTTGTAATCTCGCCTTAAAATATGGTTCAAATAATAAAATGAATAGCAATAACAATATTTTTATTGCAGGTAGTCTTGCCAATGGCGCCTGTTTCTCAATGATTTTACCTTTGCTTGCGCCCTTTATTCGGCAACTAGGGCTGACTGAGCTGCAAGGTGGTGCATTGGTGTCGGCTGGGGCATTAGTCATGGCAGTTTCTGCTATTTATATCGCGAAGCAAACCCAAAAATTCAGCATTTATCAACTATTAAGTATTGGTTTCACTGGTATGGCGCTGACATGGGGCTTATTTGCAGGTGTTCTTAGTTACGGGCTGAGTTATTCCATGTCGTTTATTGTTTTGTTTAGCTTACTCATATTGACCCGTGCCAGTACGGGCTTTTTTATGGCAATGCCACAAATTGCGCTGCAAAGTTATGTCATGACGGCTTTTCAAAGTGAGCAGGATCGTAGTCAGAACATGGCAAAGTTTGGCGCACTAAACAGTATAGGGGTTGTCATTGGGCCTTTGGTGACGACCATGTTATTGACATGGAGCATGTTGACACCACTTTGGGGTGCCGTGGCTATTTTAACGGGTATGGCGGTTTGGATTGTACTTAGTTTTCAAGCAAAGCAAGCGCCACAGGTACAGGAACAAGCGGATACTGCGGCGAAATTAGACACTCTGCCGACAGAAAAATTGCAATGGTCAAAATTAGGGATTTGGTTATTGTTAGGTTTTAGTTTATATGTTGCGATTGTTACCTTAAATTTAACTGCTGGTTTTTATATTCAAGATCGCTTCCATTTCGATACCTATCAAAGTGCAATTTATTTTTCTCAGTGTTCATTGATTGTGGGGATCGCACTGGTTTTAATGCAATTGGCGATTTCAAAACGACTCAATTGGTCAATTAAACAATTATTATGGTTCGGTCTAGCGACAATGGTCTTGGGGTTAATACTTTCAGTCAGCGCTAGCCAGATTTGGGTTTTTCAAGCCGCTTATCTTTTTTATGGTATTGCTGTAGCTTGTTTAATGCCCGCTTTTACCACAGGGGCAGCCCAAACAGCGTCAACCACGCTACAAACTAAAATAGCCAGTTTATGTACGGCAACACAGGCTTTAAGTTTTGTTTTCGCGCCGTTGCTGAGTACTGGACTCTATCAGGTGAACCAACATTTGCCCTATTATTTTTTATTGGCACTAATGATGGGCTTAATGCTGTATTTTGCTTTTAAAGGCATTAAAGAGCAGAATTTTAGTCGTATTAGCTGAAGCTATTATTGTGCCTTAGCTGAGTAGATAAACTACTGTTTTAATTAAACTTGGACCAAAAAGAACCATAAAGATACCTGCTAAAACCATACTGAGACAGGCTGCTACGCCTTCTTCTTTATGGCGTTTGAACGCAGTGCTGGTACCAAAACCATGTGCTGCATTGCCCAAAGATGCTCCTTGAGCGAATTTGGAATCTAGTTTTAGGACTAACAATACAGAATTGGCCAAAAGTCCACCGACTATACCAGTGATCACAGTGAATAAAATCACCAGATCTACAGAACCACCAACGGCTTTGCTGAGCTCCATGGCAAAAGGGGTAGAGATAGAACGACTCATCAAACTGTAACTGGTTACAGCATCAAAATGAAACAAACGTGCCAAGTAAAACGAGCTAAGTACTCCAACCATCATGCCGATGATAATACCTAATGCTATAGAGAAAGCATGTTGTTGAATGACTTTGCGATACTCAAAGATTGGAATGGCGAAAGCAACTGTCGTAGGGCCTAACATCCATACGAGCCACTTACTGTAATACATATAGTTGTCATACTGAATATGGAACATCATCATACATAGGATGATGAGACAAGGGATTAGAATGGTTGGTGAGAATAACAGATAGGGATATTTCTGATAAAAATTTTTACCCCAAATATATGCCAGTATGGTCCCGATAAAACAGATTAAGGCTACAAAATGAATATGCATGGTGGTTCCTTAAACTTGTGTATTGAGCTGATGGGGTCGTTTGGTCTTTTTTTGAAACTTTTCTTCAAGCTTAAAGCCTAAGGAGACACAGTAGGCCGTGCAGGTCATTACGCAAATGGTACCAACAACAATAGATAAAACCAGTTGCCAGCCTTGAGTAAGAAAGAGATGTTTATATTTAATTAACCCGATGACACAGGGGATAAAAAATAATAATAGCTCAGTGAGGAGTAGATCAGAGCCTGACTTAATCCATTCTAGTTTGAATAATCCTGTTAACAGTGCAATAAGCAAAAGTGTTAAGCCGACGACTCCACCAGATACAGGCAAGGACAGCGTAGCTTGTACAAACGTACCGATATACCAAATGGCCATTAGCAGGCCGACTTGAAGAATTGAACGATAAACCAGTTTGAACGGACGCATCTGATGTCCACCATGTTTGGATTGTTAGTGTTATTTTAAGTTTGACCTAGGGTGGTAATTATGAATAATAAAATAATAATTATGCTTATTTGGAATAATTTTGGATTTTAAGACCCTTAAAATATTTGTGCAGCTAGTGAAAAGCCAAAGTTTTAGTGTAGCTGCTGAGGAACTGTATTTAACTCAACCCACTATTAGCAAAGTATTAAGGCAACTAGAAGATGAAATTGGCTTACCCCTCTTTCATAAAGGGCAAGCAGGACGAAAGCGAGAAGTTAAATTGACCTATATGGGGGAACAGCTGTATCAGCATGCATTGCAGATTTTACAACAGCAACAGCAAATTTTTGAAACTGCTGATCAGATTCGAGGGGTAAAGCAAGGTGTGCTAAGACTCGGTCTGCCACCTTTAGGTTCAGTCCTTTTAAGCTCATTGATTGCTAAATTTCATAAACTTTATCCCAATATTGAGTTGAATTTTTTAGAAGTCGGTGCAACAGGAATTGAAGAAGCAATTTTAGCGAAAAATATTGATGTGGGTATCTTACTGGGAGAATTAAAGCCTAGTATTCAGGGGATACAAATTATTGATTCGCCGCTGTGTTTGCTTTCCAACCATGACTCACAATGGAGAAAGCGTGACGTGGTGCAATTTGCCGAGCTCAAAGAAGAATCGTTTCTGCTGTATGCAGATACCTTTACATTGAACCATGTGATATTGGAAGCAGCTATGGCAGCAGGCTTTGAACCCAAAGTATTATGTAAAAGTAGTCAGTGGGACTTTATTGCCAAAATGGTCGAGTCTGGTGTCGGTATTGCTTTATTACCACAAATTTATTGTGAGCAATTAGATCGCGCAAAATTCAGTGTCAGTTTAGTGGAACAACCAAGTTTGCGCTGGAACTTAAATATGGCATGGAATTCCACCGTACTCATGAATCCTGCTACTCGCGCATGGTTGTCGATCATTGATGAATATAAAGATCAAATTCATTTTTAGATGGCTCATCTCCAGATAGAATTTGTTAAAAAAATGATCGCTATGGTTACGGTTCGATTACCTAAGACTACTTTATGTTTACAAAAAAATGCTTAAACCCCATCCTATTGATCAATAAATAAACAAAAATGTTTCATAAAATCAGATCAAAGTCTCTGTGCTCGATTTTTGTATAGTCTAAGTGCAAACATAAAAACGGAGGCTAAATGTTTAAATTTAAAAATGATATTGTGCATGGTGCGCTTTTTGACATGGATGGAACAATGTTTGATACCGAACGTTTACGGTTTCAAACCTTGAAACAGGCATCCAAAGAGCAGATTGGGGTCGAGTTTTCAGATGCCTACCTCATGGCTTGTTTAGGTTTAAGTGCACGTAGTTCTGAAGCGCTAGCTCAAAAGCAATATGGTCAAGAAGTTCCTTACGGGGACATTCGTAAGCGAGCTGATGAATTAGAATTAGAAACAGTGCGCCAATATGGTGTTCCGATTAAAAAAGGATTGGTGCAAGTTTTAGAGCGGTTGCGTAAAGCGGGGTTACGTATGGCCGTGGCGACCTCTAGTCGAAGAGCAATTGCTGAAGAGTATTTAATCAATGCCAATGTTTATAAGTTTTTTGATGTCTTGGTCTGTGGTGATGAAGTTGAACAGGGGAAGCCACATCCTGAAATTTTCCTTAGTGCAGCTCAAAAGCTGAACCTCGCACCTGCACAGTGTTTCATGTTTGAAGACTCTGAAAATGGCATCCGTTCAGCACATGATGCTGGGGGCATCTGTGTACTGTTCAAAGATATTAAAGAACCGAATGCAAGTATGTTGGCTCATGCCAATTATTATTTTGAAAATATGTATGACTATCTAATGGAATTAGATATCTACAGCTCGCATCTGGAAATGCCCAATTTACAAGAAAGCTTTCCTCAAACTTTAAATCAACTCACTGTTGGAATTCACGGCTTTGGTGCGATTGGTGGCGGTTATATCGCACAAATTTTATCGCATTGGGATGGTTATACGCGTCCTAAAAAAATCTATGCGTCTACACGGAATAGCTTATATCGCTCAGCCGTTAACGCATTTGGGGCATATTGTATTCGCTATGGGCAAGTGTCTTATGATGAACGTATTGAAAATATGCATATTATTGATGCTGAAGACTTACAGCAGATGCATGCCATGTACGTCGAGTCGAGTTTAATTGCGATTTGTTTAGCTGAAAATGCTCTAGTCAGTGAAGCAGCAACCATTGCACAGGGCCTCTATGCACGCTATCTAGCACAAGATGAGCAAGTTCAAACTCCACTGACGCTGTTAATTATCTTAAATAAAATAGGCGCCAAGCAGTTGGTTCTTGAGCAGGTACGTAAAGCCTTGGTGGAATTAACAGACCATGCTGTTGCCGATTTTATTTTAGAGCAGCACTATTTCTGCGATACGGTAGTCAACCGTATGGTGTCTAAGCTAAGCGATAAAAATCTATATCGTCAACTGTGCATTAAATACAATATTTTTAAGCAATATCAACTTGATGATGAGAGTAATCAAATTGAAGTTGAAGATGTCAGTAAACTCAGTGCAGATCAAGAACGCCGTGCCAGTGAATATGTTGAGGATTTGAGACAAAACTTTCAACCGAGCCATATTTTACAGCATATGGATTTAATTCTATTCAATGCTGAAATGGATATGCCAATCTATGTAGAAAACAAAAGTCCCTTACTCAGTAAAATGCGTCAAATGATCTTGGTCGATCAAATTTCAGATATTCAGCTCATTAAAAACCGCTTATGGAATGGCGTACATGCCATGACTGCATGGTATGCCAGCTTACTCGGGCATCAGACCATTGGAGTAGCGATGGGCGATCCGCGAGTGCAGTATTATGTTGAAAAACTGCTTGCAGAAGTGACGCAAGGTCTGACGCATTACCTGCCAAAACGCAAAAATGATTTAATACGATTGGCAAAAAGTTTTGATCAGTCATGCCAGTATGCTTATAAAGACCCATGCAGCCGTGTTGCGCGTGACCCACTGCGTAAGTTGAGCGCATTTGAACGTGTTTTTTCATCGGTTGCTTACAATGTCTCGCATGGATTTTCTTTTGAAGCCTTATTAAGTGGTGCAATTTTTGGCTATGCATACCTGATGATAGAAGATGATCAGCCAATAGAAAGCCTTTTGGTTCATTTGAAACAACAGCTTCAACAGATGTCGCTGTCTAAAGAACATAAAAAAGCTTTGTATTATGTCATGGAAAAACGTCTCAATGAGCTACAAAACGGTGAAATTGAAATAGTAGACTTTATGTTCCAGACGCAGCAAAAGGCTTTAAAAGCCAGTTATGTGTAATGGAGTAGTGCATAGCTACAATTAGATGTTTAAAGAGAAGTCCAGGTAAAAGGGCTTTTCTTCTGTCTTTAAATCTTTTAACGTTACGGGAACAATCAACATGGTTCTTTTGTAATGAAATGGGATGAGATCGGGGAGCAGCCTTGTTCAATTGCACGAACACTGTCGGTAATTGGTGACCGCTGGACTGTGCTGATTTTACGAAATGCATTTTTAGGAATGCGCCGATTTGAAAGTTTTCAAGAAAATTTAGGTATGACTCGGCACCTGTTGTCTGCGCGATTAAAGCGCTTGGTTGAACATGATATTTTGGAGAAAAGACCCTACACGGATCGTCAAGCAAGATTTGAGTACTGTCTAACTGAAAAAGGCTTGGCTTTATATCCAGTGCTGATGTCGATGGCAACATGGGCCGATCAATGGATGGACGAGGGGCAAGGTCGTCCCGTGCAATTTATCCATAAAACCTGTGGGCATAGCATTCAGCCACATTTGGTTTGTAACGAATGTGGTGATGCCATACATGCCAAAGACATCAAAGCGATACCGACACAGGTTTATGTTGATGCTTTAGCAGCTCAATCAGACATTAAAGAAGCTTAGGCTTATAAACAGTTTGCAGGTTTTGGTACACCAGCCAAACGGCTCAGATGGCGCGCTACAAGCCCAGTATTAAACTTTTCTTGCAGTATGGCATTATTGATGTCTGCGTTGACTGTTTTCATTAAAAACTTAATCAGTGGACGTGTTGCAGGTGAGTGTCCAAACTGTTGGTAAAACTGACGCACTGCTATAAGGATTTCAAAGTGCCAATCGGTCAATTCAAGCTCTAAAGATTTTGCTAACTCTTTTGCAACCTCTTGATTCCAAATGGTGTAATCGACTAAATGACCATCTTGGTCTAATTCTAAATTCATCTAAACACTCAAAATTATTTTAAACTGATACAACGACTATGGCTTAAGCATAGCTCAGCAAACCTAACATAGCTGATGGTTTCTAGGTTGCTCGGATGGGCAGCAGCTATATTTTCAGCATCCTGCTCAAGCACAAAGATACAAGGCAACTGCTGAATAAAAGGATGCTGTATATAAAGGACCGCATCTCCCATTAAAACCACATCATCCCCTGATTGATACAAGTTTTGTAATTTACTCAGCGCTAGCTCTGTCGCGGCAAATGGAGACTGCACGAGATAAAGTGTTTTGCTCATAACTGTCTCCTTACCAATACAGCACATGGTCAAACTGTTGTATTAAATTGGCATTGAGTTCAACACATTCTATTTCTTGCTCGGTTTGTTGAACAAAGGCAGAAGCTTGATTTTTGGTTTCAATCCAAATCGGGCTTAAGTCATAAAACTCAAAGCTATCAACCATGTTTGACGCCAGTTTAAAAGCATGCTTTAAGGGTTCAAATGACTGAGCATCGTTTAATAAGCTGAGCGCAGCATCTTGTAATAAAACTTTGACTTCACAGCCAAAAGTTGCAAGAACCATCGTTGCAGAGAGGCTTTCATGCACCTGCAAAGAGTTCAAATTGGCTTGGGTTAAAATAACCAGTACAGATTTCACACAATATACCTTTTAAAAGCAACAAATTCTTGAAAACTTAGCACTTAGAATTGAATTAAGCGCTCTGCAGACTGAACGGCATCGGCTAGTTCCCCTAAGCCGACCAAGTCAAAACCTGTAGCAAGATTATGCTGTGCTAACTGATGACGCTGTGCATTTTCGGCATCGGTAATTCCTCGAGCCAAGGCTGCACTAACACAAACTGGCAGGCGAATGGTGAGTTTTTGCCACTCAGAACATAGATTCCGTTGGTCGTCAGGTACCCATTGTAGGGCATTGGCAACTTGAACAGCATCTTGGTAGAAAAACACTCGAAAGAGTTCATTTTTCGCATGCAGTGCTTGTGCTAAGCCCAGCGCATGCCATGCATGAATCGAACTCGGTGCGGAGGTAATTAGTAATAAAGTACTCATCAAACTTCACTAGAGAAATGTCCAAAGCTTGCTTGGTACATTCGGACTTCATAATAAAAAGGTAGTATACAATGATTTTAGGTGGTATCTAAAGAATTTAGGACCGAATATAAAAATTATTCTAAAAATAAATATTTAAAAACAATAGGTTATTATTAAAATGAAAACATAAAAGTACAAAAAGTCATTTTTAATCTGCACGAAATTCCCTGTATTTTCTTTCTTTTTATTACATTCTCGATAGAATAAAAGGCAATCTGCACCAAGAAAAATGAAGCTTCCGAAACCAATACAACGTGGGTCAACTTGGCGTATCACTGTAACTTTTGACAAGCAGCGATACTCAGCAACGAGAGATACAGCAAAAGAGTGCGAGCACTGGGCATCAATCAAGCTACTGGAGCTTAAAACAGGTAAGGCTAATCTAGAACAAGGAATAAAGCCAGCATATCCATTTCGTCAACTATGCGATAAGTATTATCAAGAGCATGGCAGACATATGCGATCTGCTAGAACAATTATGCTCAAGATAAAAAACCTTGATCGTATTGCACCCAATGTTGCTGATAAGTCTATCTATGATTTTAAGCCCAGCGACATTGTTGAATGGCGAAATAAACGGAAAAAAGAAGTCAAAGTTTCAACTTTGAGAAATGAGCACGCTATTTATTCGGCAGTTTTCACTTATGCCTTGAAAGAGCTTTTTTTAATTGAGTCTAACGTTTGGCAAACGGTACCAATGCCAAGTAAGGAGAAATCAAGAAATCAGCGAATCACACCTGAACAGCAAGAAATGTTTCTCAAAGCACTAGATTGGGATGGACTCTCTACACCTGAAAAGTCTAAACACTATGTAGCATGGGCATTTCTATTTGCGCTTGAAACAGCAATGCGACAAGGTGAAATATTGGCAATGCGTGGATCAGACCTGAGAGAGGGTTTCATACATTTGCCGATGACCAAGAATGGTGAGTCTAGAAACGTACCGTTATCGAAAGAAGCCAAGCGTTTACTTTCATTGTTACCTACCAGTACCGACGTTTTGGTCCCCATTGATAAAGATAGATGTTGTGCAACGTGGGTAAGAGCTAAAAAAAGAGCGAATCTTGCTCACATCAATTTCCATGATTCACGACATGAAGCCATTACTAGAATGGTTAAGGTTCGGAAATTACCTGTTGAGGTTTTAGCAAAGATCACTGGGCATAAAACGATTGGGATATTAATTAACGGTATTTATTTTATTGAATGCCCTGGATGTAAAACCATGCATCCATTCTATGTTGATCCGAAACATAAAATTCGTTGGGATTTCAATGGAGATTTAGAGAAACCAACATTTAGCCCAAGCTTAATGGTGAATCAAGGTCACCCCAGTCAATGTCATTCATTTGTCACGGATGGGAAAATTCAATTCTTATCCGACTGCCATCATGGACTGGCTGGGCAAACTGTTGACCTTCCCGACGTGGAGGAATTCTGATGCCATTACTTTTACTGATCTGGAATAACAAGCGCTGGACATTAATCATTGTGCTTTTGATCTATGGGCTCTTTCAAACATGGCAATCCAATTTACTTGCAGGCGATTTGAATAAAGCAAAAGCGAGTTGTGATGTGCGTGTCTCGGAAGCAATTGCGCCTTATGAAACAGCAATCACAAAAGCAAAAGAACAGAAAGCCATTACTGAAAAGGCTTGGTCAGATAAATATATTAAGGTAGAACAAAATGCGATTAAAAAAATACAAGATGCGAATGCTGCCGCTCGTAGTGCTGACTTGGCTGCTAGTGGGTTGTCAAAGCAACTCAGTGAAGCAAACAAACGTCTGTCCACAGCTCCCCGAGAAACCATCATTGAGTACACCATTACCAACAGTGAGTTACTCGAAGCTTGCACAGCAGAATATCGAACTGTGGCAGAAAAAGCAGATGGCCACGCAATTGATGTTGAACGACTGAGTGGGGCGTGGCCAGAATAGAATATTAAGCTGCGCATCCTGCTTTCAGGGTGCACAGCAAATTCAAATTCGACGAAGCTCTATTGAATTTGATCATATATAGAAAGAAAATTGAAAAAGATTAGCTTTTTTACCCTTGGCATTCTAAGCCATTTTAAATTCTTTTAGCATTCGTTAACTATAAAATATCACTACCCACAGTCAACATCCCTTCCCAACTAAAGTAATCCCGCGTTAAACTCACGACTCATCGACCAGCCACGGTTTGGCTGGTGGAATGTAATATCTATGATTACTGCTCACTTAAAACAAGTTGCCTAACCTTAACAGCTTTCTCAAAGTGATCTAGCTTGTGCTGTAGAATCCACCACTGAGCAGCCTCCATCAATAGTTCTGGGTTATCATTTTTATTCTTAAAAAAGGCATAAAAGGATAGACCTGCGTTATCTACTTTTTTCTCAATTTTCTCATTGCATCCACGAATAAGAATTTCTTTTAGTTCATCTCTCATTTTTTGACCTATCTTAATTATTCAATTTCTTTAAAACCCGTATTTCTGCTGATTTTTTAGTTTACCGTCCCCAACACTGGAATCATTCTCGGTCCAGCCTGTCTAGCCTTACCAATAATTTCCACCAGCTCATCATAAGTCAGCTCAAACTTATCCTCACTGTCAAAGAAATAAACTAATTTTTGTCTTTAAAGTTATTTGACCTGAAGGATTAGAAAGTATGATTTTTTTCCTTAACTTTCAAAATCACTATTTTAACTATTAATTTTTACTGAGTATAACTACAGAATCTAAAAGATAATAATTTTCAATTATATTTATTATTTGGATTTTATTTTTGAATTTCTATACAGTGGTCATATTAATAAAATGTATAATTTTAAATATTTGTTTTTAAAATTAAAATTTTATTATTTACAAATAAAATTAAATGGATTAAGGATTTTTTAAGGTTTAAAACTTATTTTTATTTAATCTATTTAAGGGGGATGATTATGACTATATTCATCTTTGAGCAACAGCCTTCAACTAAATTAAATGATTATGACTATCATTCATTGTATCAAAAAAATACGAAACACTTAAAAAATGTGAAGGCTGAAAATTTACCAGATTTATATAAGATTTCGGCACTTCAAAAGAAAATACAACTAAGTGTACATGAGGCTGGGGTAGTAGATCACTTTGAGCGAAAAGAGATCGAAGAATACATTAGCTTGAAATATCAAGAAAAACACAATGCAACATTAACGCATTTTTCTTCAACCTTGTTCGTAGGTATGTATGAAGATCAGACACAGGTTGCTATTGGTATAGAACAACTCAAGACACATAAAGCATTTTTAGAACAATATTTAGAACAGCCAATTGAACAAAGTCTGCAAAATATGACTCAACGAGATGTATCGAGATCAAAGATTGTTGAGATCGGAAATCTGGCATCAGAAAATATGGAATACGCAAAAATGATCGTAGCTTTCCTCGTGTTCTATTTAAGCTTGGAAGGCGTTGAGTGGGCTGTTTGTACGGGTACCATTGCTGTGAGGTATGTATTACAGCAAATGGGCTTACATTTCCATGTTTTGGAAAAAGCCAATCCAGATGTACTTGGAGAGGCGAAAAAACAGTGGGGTAACTATTATGAACAAAAGCCATTGGTACTTGCGATCAATGTAGCTGAATCCCTATCTGTGACGCAAAAAAATTATGACTTTAATGTCGGAAAAATAACAAAAACAGGTGGGTTCTTGCTATGAAAACTCTTTTTGACACAATCCGTCACCATGCAGTGTGCAATCCAGATTTGGAAGCCATCATCACAGATTCAACTATAGTTACGTATAAAGAGCTAAATGATGTTGTAGATCAACTGTACAAAGAACTTTTTACACTCAATACTCAAAAACTTGCCATTTGGGGGATGAATAGTATTGATTGGATTTATATCGATTTGGCTGCTAAAAAGGCACAAATTACGATTATTCCAATACCATTATTCTTCAGTCCCAATCAAATTTTGCATCTCATTCAGGACAGCGCTGTTGATACCATTTTTATTGGATCTAACAAGATTGAAGCACTTGAAGTTGAAATGATGGAGTTTGAATGGCTTGAGACATTGTATGCTCAAAAACGGATTCATCACGATTTACAGGCGAAAAATGCTTCAGGCCGGTTTGTCAGTTTGAAAGTGGAACTTTCTGCGCAATTTGATCATGCAGGACCATCTAAAATCACGTATACCTCAGGCAGTACAGGCACGCCAAAAGGTGTTTGCTTGGGCGAAGATACCATTCAATCAATAACTGAGTCATTGAGTCATGCTTTAGTTTCGAGCAACTTAGGACGCCATCTGTGCCTAATTCCATTTGCAACATTATTGGAAAATATTGCAGGAATTTACGTGGCATTCAATATGGGGCGTTCAGTTGTGGTTGGTAATGTTAGCACGTTTGGCTTAGTCTCAAATCATGAGTTTAAGGTGGATAGGTTTGCTCATGCGGTGCAGAGCTACCAAATTGAAAGTGTGATTTTACTGCCGCAGATGTTAAAGGCAATGGTGGAGTACATTCATGAATTTGGAGCTACGGCTTTTAAAAGTCTTAAGTTTATTGCTGTAGGTGGTGGCAAGGTTTCATCGGACTTACTGATGCAGTCAGAACAATTACACTTACCTGTATATGAGGGATATGGACTTTCAGAATGTGCTTCCGTCGTTAGTCTCAACCTGCCGAATGCTAGAAAAATTGGTAGCGTAGGAAAGCCATTGCCTCATGTAAAAGTCAAAATTTCTGATCAGGGTGAGGTCGTGGTTCGAGGCAATGCTATGCAGGGTTATTTAAACGATGCCTCTATAGATCCATTAATTCATACGGGAGATGCAGGCTTTTTTGATGATGAGGGCTTTCTATTTATAACTGGTCGAATCAAACAAATTATTGTCAGTAGTCTTGGCCGAAATATTTCACCAGAGTGGGTGGAGTCAAATGGCTCAACAGAACCCGAAATCAACCAAATCGCTATTTTTGGTGAAGCACAACCTTATTTGTCTGCAGTTATTTACGCTAAAGAAGACGTCAGTGACAGTATGTTGGAACATGCTATTCATAAAGCGAACAGCCGTATGCCTGATTATGCACAGATTAAGCAATGGTGTAGATCGAAAGAGCCTTTCTCTTTAAGTAATCAGATGCTTACAGACAATGGCAAACTTCGACGAATTGAAATCCAAAAACAGTTTGAACTCTATTTATGATGGCTGTGCTTAATCTACACATAGAGCTTTTTGAATCGAAGAAGAACGATTCTGATGAACATGAAAGACCACTTCAAAATATAGGGAGTAAAGAATATGAGTATTAAACAAATAATCTTTGAGCTAGATCATAACCATAGACATCATCATACAAACCATGCAGTGATCAAAAATACTTTACGTGAACAAGGTTGGATACTTTTAAGAGGTGAGTCTTATGATGTTCAGCGTTTCAGCCAGTTGATGTCCAAATTGTGCAAAAATCTGACTTATGATCCTGCACGTGAAAATATCACTCAACAATCGCAGAAAGTAGACGCGGGAACACAAGCGGTTGGCTTGCATATTGAAAATGGAACGACACCATTACCACCAGATATCATTGCTTTTTTTAGCCAAACCAGTGCAACTTTGGGGTCACAAACAACGGTTTGTGATGGGCATGCCGTATGGAAAAGCTTACCAGAACAATTGAAACAAAAGTTTACTGCTCCGATGACGATTAGCCGATATCTACCGAAACAGATTTGGCAGAAATATGTGGCGAGTGCTTTCAATATTGAGAATGCGGAAATAGTCACATGGGAGGATTTGAACAAGTTTATTAAAGCAATACCTGGGCAATCAATTAGCCCAGCGAAAGAAGATGGAGTGGAATATCACTTAGTAATGCCTATGATTCGTCAAGATAACTTAAAAGGTGTCCCTGCATTTGCCAATACTTTATTGGGACCTTCCTATAATTATGAAAAACCGAAATTTAGTTTTGCTGACGGAAGTCTGATCAGCGAAAATTTGCTTGGGGAGCTTTCAATCCTTTGTGAAAAACATACGTATGAAATTGATTGGCAAGATGGTGATGTTGCAATTATCGACAATAAGAGATTTATGCATGGTCGCCGTGAAATTTTAGTACCTTTGGAGCTTCGCAAGCTTTATATCAGTATGGGTTTAGGCCTGAGTGATACTTTTTAATCTTTCTTGATTCAACAATTATAGTGAGTATATATCTATGTCAAATTTAACAGCGGTAATTGTCGGAGCCACGGGCGGGATTGGAAAAGCGATTGTTGAGAATTTGTGCACCCATAACGTGAATGTAATTTTGGTTGCGCGTAATGTTGAATCTTTACAGCAAATGCAGAAGCAATTAAGTGGACAGTTTCCTCTATTGAAATTAAGTAATCTTTGTTGTGATCTGAGTGATGCTATAAGTCGGGAGGAATTTATTCAGGCATTAGCACAGCAAAATGTGACCATTAACTATTATATTAACAATGCAGGGATTAATGATTTCTCATTATTTAGTCATCAGTCAGCCGAAGCAATAGAGCAAATGATGCTAATTAATGTAGTTTATCCATTAGAGCTGATTCAGAAAATTATTCCTTTTATGTCAAAAGATGCACCAAGCCAAATTATTAATATGGGTTCGACTTTTGGCAGTATAGGCTATCCTGGTTATGTGAGTTATTGTGCAAGCAAGTTTGCTTTGCGTGGCGCAACAGAAGCCCTATCCAGAGAATATTCAAACTCACCTATTCGGTTTAAATATTTTTCTCCGCGGGCAACGGATACAGCAATGAATAGTCCCGTTGTCGTAGAAATGAATGCCAAACTGGGTGTGAAAATGGATAGTCCTGAGTTTGTTGCAGAAGAGCTTTACAGGTTCTTACAAACTGACAAACTCTACTATCAAGTCGGGTATCCTGAAAAAATATTTGTGAAAGTGAATCAGATTTTACCAAATATTGTTTCAAATTCAATTGAGAAAGATATTGAAAAAATACAAAATTTCGCTCAGTTAAATCATGCTAAACCCAATTCTACTTTATGATGAATATGGGTGTTTTGCTCTTAATTTGATTAAAATATCAGAATAAGGAAAGCTCTATGATTGTATCAACTAAAAAATTTCCTCATTTGGTAATATTGACCCACTGGATAACATTACTCTTTGTCCTTGTTGCATATTTCACAAGCCAAAGTCCAATAGAGGATCGATGGCTTGGGCAGACCCATGTTATTGCGGGTAGTTTGGTTTTTATCTTTTTCTTCATCCGCATTTTTTTATACATGAGGTTTAAGGCCCAGTTTCCTGAAGTTTCATTTAAGTCTGAAATACAGAAAAAGGCTTTTCAGTTGATGAAATTATGCCTATATATCTGTTTATTTACTGTCCCTTTTTTGGGGTGGTTTACATTGGCTTCAACACAGGCATCTTTCAGTTTATTGGGTATGGATCTGCCACAAGTGCTTTTTTCTAGTAATGCTGATCTTGGTGATATTCATCCTATTATTGCAAATATTTTTATTACATTGATTGGGTTGCATGCTTTGGCCGCACTAATTCATCACTTGATATTGAAAGATGATGTTTTAAAGAGTATGAGGTTGAAATAGAACCTATTCAAAACCACTCACATCTAGAAATAAATTTGTCATTATTAGCTCCCTAGCTTGTGGGGGTTAATTACAAATTTGATTATAAAGATGATAATGAAGTAAATATTAATGATAAGTTTTTGGATGTCTGTATGACGTATTCAAGAAAAACTTAGCCTCTACAATCATTTAAACAGTAGAGGCTTCTTATAATTCATAGTAAAAGTTGGATTTTTTCAAGAAATATTTTACTAATGTTTACTTTGAATTCTTTCTGTAGGTTGAATACCCTGAATAAAAAATCAAATGTTGGCTAGTGCTTCAAGATGTTCATTAAAGCTAGATTCCACTCCAACAGCATTTACATGGTCAAAGTACTTATACCAACCACTCGCTTTGATACCTTCAAGTAGGGCAGTACAAACTTCTTGATTTGGAAAGTGCCAAACAGCTAAAAATTGATGGTCGCTGCTTTGATCAATTTTAGAGTCAATTTGAGTGAGTGTTAGCGCTTTAACTCCAGCATCAGACAGTCCAGCCATTGCAGCCCCAACATTATTTAAATAATTTTTGCGCTCATCAAATGATAAGGCTTTCCAAGCTGAATTTGGGGTATAAAGCTCGACAAGGTAGTAATTCATGGTTATTCCTTATTGGTGAGGTTGTTTGAGACTTTTTTTAATAACTGGGTAAATTGTTCGCGTTCTTCAAAAGAAAGATTGCCGAATAAGCCAGAGATCCAGCGACTATGTTGATCAAAAACCGCTTTAGCTACTATCTTTCCTTTTGATGTGAGTTGTATTTTTAAAGCCCGACGATCCTCTGTGTCCGCTTGTCGCTCTATTAACCCTTCACGTTCTAGGCCATCAAGCAAGCCTGTTACTGTTGCGCGGGTGATTCCAGCTTGTTCTGCAAGAATTTTAGGGGCTATTCCTTCACCAGCTGCTTCAAGTAAAAATAGAAGAATAAACCTTCCTTCGGATAGACCATGAATAGATAGTTGATTTGCGCAATCACGATCTATACTGGATGCAAGTGAAAGAGTCATAAAACAAAGTTGTATTCCGTCGATATCAGGTAATTTTCGCTTTTTTGCTTCACCCAAAAGTGCTTTGTATTTTTGATCAAGGTTCATTTGATTAGTTGCAATATAGTAAGTTAACTAACTATATAAAAAGAGAAAAATATTGTCAATTCAATTGCAGAGTCTTTGAAAAAATCATGTAGTAATATTTGGAGCTACACAATTCCTTCAATCAGCATTTTCTTTTTCATAAACAATATACAGTTCATAGCCACAACTGTAACACACGCAATATTCCGAACCTATAATATGGTGGTATAGTGCTCTTGAAGATTAGCCGACTCAGGAGACTTTTTGAGTCGGTTTTTTGATTTTTAGTATCTGTGGATAAGTCATTAGAAACACCAAAAATACACCAATAAAGTGCAAGCTTCTGATTATTAAAGGGAGTATCTATACAATGATTTTAGTGACTGGTGGTTTAGGCTTTATAGGCTCACATATTGCTTTGAGCTTTATGGCGCATGGGCAAGAGGTCATTATTGTAGACAATTTATCCAATGCGAATTTACAAACTCTTGAACGATTAGAATTTATTAGTGGCATGTACGTGCCTTTTGTCAAAATTGATATCCGAAATACGCCTGCTTTGAACAAAGTTTTTGAGCAGTATTCCATTGATGCAGTGGTACATGCCGCAAGCTTTAAATCGCTTGAAGAGTCTGTGTTGAAGCCTTTGGAATATTATAATGACAATGTTAGTTGTATTATGAGTTTACTGCGTGCTATGCAACGCACAGGTGTTCGAACTTTGGTGCATCTTTCCAGTCTTGCAGTTTATGGTGAGTCGAGTCTACATCTAGAAGAAGACTTGGAACTGAATTTCGGCTACCCAAACCCGTATATCAAGTCGCAACAAATGGTCGAAGAAATTATTCGAGATACAGCAAAAACAGATAATGAATGGAAAATTGCCATTTTAAGAATGGGCAATGTCGCAGGCGCATTTGAAAATGCAATGCTCGGAGAGCTGTTTCCGCCTTTACCGAAAAATATTATCCCACTGTTGATGCAAGTCGCTGCAAAACAGCGTGATCATATTGAACTGAGAAAAAAAGCACAAACAGCAGACCATACGGTTGAACGTAGTTTTTTACATATTTTGGATGCGTGTGATGCGATTGCTGCTTCGTTACAATGGTTAAGCAATCAACAGTTTGCTTGTGAAGCGTTTAATATCGCAGGCCAAAGTGTGTCGATACAGCAGTTGGTTGAAACAGTGGAAAGTGTGACGCAAAGTGATATTGCTACAGTCGATATAGTTGATTCGAACATCGTGGAATTAGATCAGGTCGCATCCGAATGTAGTAAAGCAAAAAATGTTTTACATTGGGAAGCGAAGCGCAGTTTACAACAAACCCTTGAGGATGGATGGCGTTTCTATCGACAAAGTTTAGAGGGTCTTTAATTAATTTACTGATAACAATTATCATTTACATGCTTTTACTTAATCATTAAGATAAGGAAAACAAGCGCAAAATAATCATTTTGCAATTCACTTAAAAAGGAAGAGGTTAAAATGCAAACACGTATTGAACACGACACGATGGGCGAAGTTGAAGTACCGAGCGAAGCACTTTGGGGTGCCCAAACTCAGCGTAGTTTGCAAAACTTTAAAATTGGCAGTGAACGTCTACCGCGACCAATGATTCGTGCTATGGGCTTAGTGAAAAAAGCAGCAGCGCAGACCAATGCTGAACTTAACCAAATTCCACAAGAATTGGCGCAATACATCGTTGGCGCTGCGGATGAAGTGATTGCAGGGCAGTGGGATAGTCAGTTTCCTTTGGTAGTATGGCAAACTGGTTCAGGCACGCAAAGTAACATGAACTGTAATGAAGTAATTGCGAATATCGCCAATCAGAAACTCGGCAATCCTTTAGGCGCACAAAAACCTGTACACCCGAACGATCACGTGAACCGTGCTCAGTCAACCAATGACTCATTTCCAACGGCGATTCATGTTGCAGCAAGTATTCAGATCAATGAATTACTGATTCCTGCGGTTACCCAGCTTCGAGATACTTTAGATGCAAAGTCTCAAGCATTTGCTGACATCGTCAAAATTGGGCGAACTCATTTACAAGATGCAACACCATTAACGTTGGGCCAAGAGTTTAGCGGTTATGTTTCTCAGCTCGATCATGGCTTGAAGCGTTTACAACAGGCACTCTCAGGTTTGTATGAGCTGCCTTTAGGTGGAACGGCTGTGGGTACAGGGCTGAATGCACATCCTGATTATGCGGAAAAATCGGCGGAGCAACTGGCACAGTTGACCGGACTACCTTTTGTGACTGCGCCAAATAAATTTGAAGCATTGGCTGGGCGCGATGCAGCCGTGTTTGCCTCAGGTGCATTAAAAACGCTTGCGGTAAGCTTGAATAAGATTGCCAATGACATTCGCTGGTTGGCTAGTGGCCCGCGTTGTGGTTTTGGTGAATTACGTATTCCAGAAAATGAACCAGGTTCAAGTATTATGCCGGGGAAAGTGAACCCGACTCAAAGTGAAGCGATGACTATGGTGGTGGCTCAAGTCTTGGGCAATGACACCACGATTAATGTTGCGGGCGCATCGGGTAACTTTGAATTGAATGTGTTCATGCCTGTGATTGCGTTTAATTTGTTGCAGTCGATTCAGCTTTTGGGTGACGCATGTAATAGCTTCAATGATCACTGTGCAGTGGGCATTGAGCCGAACCGTGAAAAAATTGACCACTTCTTACATGACTCATTGATGTTAGTTACGGCTTTAAATCCAGTGATTGGCTATGAAAATGCAGCGAAAGTTGCCAAAACAGCTTATAAAGAAGGCAAAACACTAAAACAAGTGGCTGTAGAGTTGAACTTAGTCACTGCTGAGCAGTTTGATGAAGTGGTCCGTCCAGAACAAATGATTTCACCAAATGTAAAATAAATTTTCTTCAATTGCTCAATGAAAGAGCAAATGAACATCAGCAGTTTTTATCTTTGGGCGAAGTCGGTACAATGGTCGACTAAAGATAAACTGCTGATGAGTTACCATGCTTGATATTTATTTGACAGATGTTCAGAAAAACGTGCAATTTAACGATTATCCGGGTGAGCATCCTGTTAAATTTGTTTTAAATTTCAAAAAGATTTTCCCAAGTGTTATGGAATTATTGCTTCCTGTTCTACCTGAAAATGAAAATCTTGAAGAAATGACATGGGAATCAACCACGGCTGACTTTGAACTTTTCAAACTGTTATTGAGTGGTTGGGGCGTGATTGAGTTACGCTTAAACGCGATTAAGCAGTTTAAAGATAAAGATTTTGCAGATGCTCTAGTGAAACGTGCACAACAAAAGCGCAAAGACTTTGCCAAAACACAGCAACAGTTGAAAACGGTTGAACTTGATTATTTATTTATGCATGAAATACATGCGTTAATTGATGCAGAACTAGTTGAATTGGGTGAAAAATTCTATTTACCTGTGCTACGGGACTTATGGAAAAATAAAATTCCCACTCAAGTCTTAGAAGCCAAATTCTAAACAAATTTAAAATCCTCCATTTGGAGGATTTTTTATATGGATAGCAGAACTATGTATTTGTGGTAAACACAAAGCATTTAAACTACATCTAAAGCATTAAATTTTATTATTTGGTCAAATATTGGAATTAATTTTGCTTGATACATTAGGTCATCATTCATGGCAGACTAATGTTTAAATTTGCTATGAATTTTTTTTGAATAGAACCACAAGGATTTTAATACATGTCAAATCAGTTCATCGACTTAATTACAAAACGTCGTACTATTTATGCTATTGGTAAAAAAGTTGAGCACAGTTCTGAATTTTTAACTGATTTGATCCAAACAGCTATTAAACAAAGCCCATCATCTTTTAACTCGCAGTCATCTCGAGCTGTGATTTTGTTCAATGCGGAGCATGAAAAATTCTGGACTTTTGTGGCTGAAAAACTGAAGTCTTATGCTAAAGACGAAGAAAGTGCAGCTAAAACAACCGCTAAAATGGCTAGTTTTGCAGCAGGTGTGGGAACAGTTTTATTTTTTGAAGATCTAGATGTCATTCAGAGCTTACAAGAGCAATTTCCATCTTATGCTGAGAACTTTCCTATTTGGGCAGAGCACTCTACAGCTATGGCTCAGTTTTCAACGTGGACTGCGTTACATACCTTGGGTCTAGGTGCATCTTTACAACATTATAATCCAATTGTGGATGAAGAAGTCCATGCTGAATGGAGTGTGCCTGCCAGTTGGAAATTACGCGCACAATTAGTCTTTGGTTCAGTTGAGGGTGAAGCTAAAGAAAAAGGCTTTGTGGACGATGCGGTGCGCTTCAAGGTATTTAAATAATGAATCAAAAAGCCGTATTCAAATAATACGGCTTTTTTTCTATGTCATTTTCTTTTTAGCAATAGAGCGGATTACTGACCAACCAAGCCTAAAAGTGAATTTTGAGTACTACACATCCGCGTTGCTTCTTCTTCGTTCATTGTTTTGATTTCCTCTTCAAATTTCTTCTTTTGTTCTTTGAGTTGTTCTTCAGCTAAACCCATTTGTTTTCCAAGTTTTTCCATCTTTTCCCATGACTCAATACAGGCCTTCGGCATTTTGCTGCACGCGGTCAAAGACAAAAGGATGATACTTGCACTAATCATGAGTAATTTTTTCATTGCTTAAACCTTTAATTTTGAAACATTATTGATTTTTATATTGAGCCTGTAAGGTAGCAAAAATTTAAGGCTTTGTGTGATTTTTAGTCGCAAAAGTGAATTGTTTTGCACTTGTTCAATCTTCTTAGGGGGGGAGTTATATGTGTCGGCATTAAAAAAGGCATTCAGATTAATCTAAATGCCTTCTTGGTGAATATTCAGAAACTCTACTATTGTAGAGGTCGATGCTGAAGTTCATTTAACTCCCTACGGCTATAGCCACGCGAAGCCAAAACTTTTTTAATACCAACAATCACATCTTCATCCGTTGCTACTTTCAGCTTTTCGAGAAGTTGTTCGTTGGTTTTACAAGAGCAGTCATTTTCAACACAAGCAATTTGATTTTTATGCTCGTTTTGCTGTTCATCTGAAAACAGCTTTTGCCAAAAACTCATAGACACTTCATTAACAACCTAACATAGGGTGAAATATAACCAATCTAGAGAATAATGCAAGATGGGCAAAGAGATAAAAGCAACAATCAGTATCCAAAAATTCCGATTATAGTTTCATAAGTTAACGTTATTATGACAGGGAAAACTCTTGTATTTTATGTAAATTACTATTTTCTAAGAATAAATAAAAATGAAGCCTGTGACAGCTTCATTTTTGAAGTTGCATATTTTGCAACAAATTGTTTAGATTTTTTCGAGCAGAATTCCTGCTTCAACATGATGCGTATACGGGAACTGGTCAAACATCGCAAACTTTGAAATTTTATGGGTTTGGCTGAGTGTTTTTAAGTTGTCATACAAGGTGTCAGGGTTACACGAAATATAAATGATGCGCTCAAAACGTTGAATCAACTTTAATGTTTCATCATCAATACCCGCACGCGGTGGGTCAACAAACACAGTATCGAACTCATAACTACTCATGTCGATATTTGCTTCTTGTAAGCGACGGAATTCACGTTCACCGTTATAAGCTTGGGTGAAGTCTTCTGCTGACAAGCGTGCGACTTGGATATTGTCGATTTTATTTTGTTCGATATTCCACTGTGCGGCATACACTGAGGACTTAGCCAGTTCAGTGGCTAAGACACGGTTGAAACGGGTTGAAAGCGGTAGGGTGAAGTTACCATTGCCACAGTAAAGTTCTAACAAATCTTTGTGCGACTGTTGTGCAGCATTACAGGCCCATTCGAGCATTTTTTGGCAGACTTGCGCATTGGGCTGAGTAAAACTGCTTTCAATTTGTTTGTACTGATATTTACGCTCAAAAACTTGCAGTTCTTCCACCACAAATTCATCAGTAAGTACCACTTTTTGACCACGGCTACGACCAATCAACTTAATATTTAATTTTTCTGCGAGTTGCTTAGCTAAAACCTGCCATTGTTCATTGAGTGGGCAGCGATAAATCAGCGAAACCAGCATTTCACCTTTTAAGGTCGCTAAAAAATGCACTTCAAATAAGCGTTTTGAGAGGAGATCATTGCTTTTTAATTCTGCCAATAAAACAGGCATGAGCTGATTAATACTGGCATCCGCGATTGGGAAGTCATCAATACGAATGACTTTTTTCTGATTGTCTTCATCGCGTTCAAACATGGCATAAAACATATCATCTTCGGTATGCCAAATACGGAATTCTGCACGCATGCGAAAGTTTTTTTCAGAAGATTGAAAAACTTCAAGCGAAGGTGGGGTGAATTCAGCAAATTGAGCTGTAATTCGTTCAATTTTGGCGTCAAGTTGTTGTTGATAAGAAGAAGTCATATGCAGTAAAAATCGCAAACATATTGAAAAAAGAGATGGTAACAAAGTTTGCCGAATTAGCCTAAAGATATTCAGCAAAAGCGTGGAGTTTATTCATGCTACAGGTGGATTGATGTATTGTTATATCGGAAATTTTCGAACAGATTGAGTCAAACGAAGTCGCATAAAAAATGCCAAGTAAACAGACTAGGAGATGTTGACTTGGCAATAGAGGAAACACGGTAAAAACCTGTAACCCGAATGCGGACTACAGGTTTAAATTGGGTTTAGTTCAAAGTCATCAGACTTGCATTTCCACCAGCAGCTGCAGTGTTGACACTGATCGCGCGCTCAATCACAAAACGTTCCAAAGGAATCGCAGTTTGTGATGGGCTAAGGTGGGTAATACCGACAATCGCACCTTGACGTTCAGCTATTTGCTGTTGCAGAGCTAAAAGTTGTGCTGTCGTACCATGGTGCAATACCGCATCAAATGCACCAGTTTTGATGTCTTTGATGACATGGAACGCTTGAGCCAATGCTTTAGGCATGCTTGGCATGTGCTTTAACACAAAGTTGTTATCTGCGAGTACTGCAGGACGGCTACCAACTACAAAAATCGCATTCAACTGTTGTAGTTGATCCGCTTCTTGTTCAGCTAATGACAAGACTGCATGACGTGGGATCACCATGTATTGGTTACTTTCACCTGTTGGGCCTTGCAACTCGTAATGATGGCCTGAACAGAAGTTCTCAATTTTTGCCAATTTTACTGCAGGGAATGTTTTAGCTGCCCACTCAAGGAATAATGCAGAGTTGCTGAACTCGACCTGAGGGTTCAAATCAGCACCTGTTGCAAATGGCTTATTCAACTTTTTCGCAGAACAGTTTTGCATTAGGCGATATAGATAAATTGGACCACCCGCTTTAGGGCCTGTACCCGATAAACCTTCACCACCAAACGGTTGTACACCAACAACTGCTCCTACGATGTTACGGTTGATGTAGAGGTTACCTACTTCAGCATGCGTCATCACAGTTTGAATGGTTTCATCAATACGGGTATGTAGACCCATCGTCAGGCCATAGCCTTTGCTGTTGATGTGCTCAAGTAACTGTTTGAGTGAACCTTGGTTAAAGCGAATCACGTGCAGCACAGGACCAAACACTTCGCGCTCTAAATCATTGAGATTTGGCAGCTCAATGAGTGTTGGTGTAATGAACGTGCCTGCATCTAGTTCAGAGTCTTGAGTATCATTACGCATCAACTGGTGTACGCGATGACCTTTTTGACGCATTTTTTCGATGTGCTTTTGGATATTTTCTTGCGCTTCAGCATCAATCACAGGACCAATATCAGTTTTGAGTAGATATGGGTTGCCTACTTGAAGTTGCTGCATTGCGCCTTTAAGCATTTGAATCACAGTATCGGCATTGTCTTCTTGTACACACAGTACGCGAAGGGCAGAACAACGTTGACCTGCGCTGTCATAAGCTGAGCTAACGACATCAAGTACAACTTGCTCAGTCAGTGCTGATGAGTCAACGATCATAGCATTTTGACCGCCTGTTTCAGCAATCAGTGGAATGCTTTCACCATTTTTGCTCAGACGCTTCGCCACAGTTTTTTGCAAAATTTTGGCAACTTCAGTCGAGCCTGTGAACATGATGCCTTGAACCTGTTCTGATGCACTGAGCTGTGCACCTACAGTTTCACCACGACCCGGCATCAGTTGTACAGCAGCTTGAGGCACACCTGCTTGCCATAAGATTTGAATCGCTTGAGCTGCAATCAATGGTGTTTGTTCAGCTGGTTTAGCAATCACGGTATTCCCCGTAACCAATGCGGCAGCGACTTGACCTGTGAAGATGGCCAATGGGAAGTTCCATGGGCTAATACACAGCATCGTGCCTAAAGGCTCAACCTCTGCATTCGCATCTAGATCAATCATTTGCGTTGCGTAGTAGCGTAAGAAATCTACAGCTTCACGAACTTCTGCAATGGCATTGGCATAGGTTTTACCACTTTCACGGCACAGTAAAATCATCAGTTCTTCTAGGCGAGCTTCCATTAAGTCAGCAGCACGAAGTAGGTAACTTGCACGGGTGTCTTTAGCCGTACGTGCCCAAATGTCTTGAACAGCCTGTGCATTATTTAATGCTTGCTCAACTTGTTCAGTTGTTGCTTCTTGTACATAACCGACAACATCTGAGTGACGTGCTGGGTTAACAATACTTTGCTTTACAACTGTTTCATCTGTCTGGATTTGCTCACCCATAGGTGCAGCAAACCATTGCTGTTGTGAAAACTGTTGAGCTGTTTGATTGAGCTGGGTTAACTCCGTGTCATTTGCAAGGTCTAAACCTTTAGAGTTTGCACGCAGTTGACCATAAAGCTCAGCAGGCAGTGGAATGGAAAGGTGTTTTTGACCGACAACATTTTCACGTTTTGCACTGCTTAGAATGGTTTGCGTTGGATTTTCAATCAAATCATCAATCGCGAGTGACTTGTCTGCAATACGATTTACAAAAGAGGTGTTTGCACCATTCTCAAGTAAACGACGGACAAGATAAGCCAATAGTGTTTCATGGTTGCCGACAGGTGCATAAATACGACATGGGACACCCAGTTTTTTATCTAGCTTTTCACCGACGACTTGTTCATAAAGGGGTTCACCCATGCCATGTAAGCATTGGAACTCATACTGACCTACATAATATTGCTCAGGATTCGCCATTTCATAAATGGTTGCTAAAGTCTGAGCATTATGCGTTGCAAACTGTGGGTAGATTTGTTCTGGCGCAGCCAATAATTTCTTTGCGCAGGCAATGTAAGATAAGTCTGTATGTACTTTACGGGTAAATACGGGATAGTCGGTCATGCCTTCGATTTGCGCTTTCTTAATTTCGCTATCCCAGTACGCGCCTTTCACTAAACGGATCATTAAGCGTTTTTCGCTACGTTTAGCCAAATCTACGATGTAGTCAACCACGTAGAAACAACGTTTTTGGTAGGCTTGGATAACGAAACCAATGCCTTTCCAGTCTTTGAGTTCTGGTTCAAAGCATAGGCGTTCGAGCATTTCTAAAGAAATTTCTAAACGCTCAGACTCCTCTGCATCAATATTTAAACCGATGTTATAACCGCGTGCCAATTTAGCAAGAGTAAAGACTTTGCCATAAAGTTCGTCATGCACACGTGCAATTTGGGCACGTTGGTAACGCGGGTGTAGAGCAGATAATTTAATTGAAATACCTGGGCCGTCATAGACATCTTTGTCTTTTGACGCTTGACCAATGGCATGAATGGCATCGGTATAGTCTTTCATATAACGATCAGCATCGTGGTCGGTCAGTGCCGCTTCACCCAGCATGTCGTATGAATAGCGAAAACCTTTTTCTTCAAGACGTTCAGCATGTTGCAATGCTTCACCAATGGTTTCGCCAGTGACAAACTGTTCGCCCATCATGCGCATTGCCACATCAACTGCTTTACGGATGATGCCACGACCACTACGTGCCAATAAGCCTGTTAAAGTGCCTGATAGGCTATTTTGCTTTGGTGTTTCCATCAACTTGCCAGTGAGCATCAAGCCCCATGCTGCTGCATTGACAAACATTAAGTTACTTTGACCAACGTGCTCTTTCCAGTTGCCTTGGTTGATTTTGTCCTTAATCAACAAGTCACGTGTTGCCATGTCTGGAATACGAAGTAATGCTTCAGCTAAACACATCAGTGCGATGCCTTCTTGAGAAGACAGTGCAAATTCTTGTAAGAGTCCTTGTACAATACCCGCTTTACCGCTGCCGCTTTTACGTTCACGTAAAGTATGAGCCAAATCAAACGCAAGTTCGTGAATGCGTTGATTCATTTCATCAGAAATTTTGCTGTGGTCTAATAAGTTTTGAACACACTCAGTTTCGGCACGTCGCCAAGCGGTGTTGATTTCAACCTCAAACTCATTTTTTTCTTTGAATTCGGTAATATATTCAAATGGTGTTTGAGATTCGTTGAAATGCGCGTTGCTTTCCATCATATTCATGCCTACATCCTGTGCATACAATAATGTGTTGAGAGATCTATAGTAATTAATTTATGATTACAGAAAGAATGCCGAATAACTCACTATAATTTGTATGCTATTTAGAGATTAATTCAGATGACGAGCCCAATTATTGGTTTGGACCGAACAGATATCAAAATATTGGATATTCTTCAGAGAGATGGAAAGATATCGAACATTAAACTCGCCGAGGAGGTGAACCTATCTGCCACGGCGGCTTTGGCTCGGGTGCAAAAATTAACTAAGGAAGGTTTTATTTTAAGTTATGAAGCGCGTTTAAATCCAAACATGCTGAATGCCAGTTTTGTGGTGTTTGTTGAAATTCTTTTGGATAAGACGACACCGAATGTTTTAGATGATTTTCGCCATGCGGTATTACAACACGATGAAATTGTGGAATGTCACATGACCAGTGGCGGTTTTGACTTTGTGGTGAAGATTCGCTGTGCCAGTATGGACGAATTTCGTAAAATATCAGGTCAAGTGTTATGGCAGTTGCCGGGTGTGAAAGAAACGCGCAGTTATCCAGTCATGGAAGTCATCAAAGAAAGTTCACGTATTCAGCTGAAATATAAACCGCAGTCGAAATGATTGAGTGTACGAAATGTAAATAAGGGGCTTAAAAGCCCCTTAATTTTTGCCATTCCAAGCGTTACATTAACGTTGTGCAGACTCTTCTTTCATTTCAGCCATTGCTTGTTTATAGAGTGCATCTGCTTTTTCAAAGCGTTGAACCATTTCAGCTTCAGGCGCTTTGCCCAACAAGCTTACAACCACAATACTGATCCAAGAGAAGATGAAGCCTGGTATGATTTCATATAGGCCAAGATGCCCCATAGTATTTTTCCACAGAATAACAGTCACGGCACCTACAAGAATACCTGCAATAGCACCATTCAAGGTCATACGCTTCCAGAACAAAGACAAGATAATGAGTGGACCAAATGCCGCGCCAAAACCTGCCCATGCATAAGCCACAAGGCCTAGAACTTTACTGTCAGGGTTGCTTGCTAAACAAATTGCAAGAACTGCAACAGCAAGCACCATGAAACGACCCACCCAAACCAGCTCCTTTTGAGATGCTGTTTTGCGGATAAATGCTTTGTATAAATCTTCAGTCAATGTGGTAGAACATACCAGTAACTGACAGCTTAACGTACTCATTACTGCGGCTAAAATTGCGGCCAGAACAATACCTGCAACCCATGGATTGAATAAGATTTTAGTTAGTTCCATGAACACAGTTTCAGGGTTTTGAGAAACCACTGCGGCGAGTTCAGGGTGCTGTTGGAAGTACGCAATGGCAATAAAACCTGCTCCTACCGCACCACCTAGACATAAAATCATCCACGTCATACCAATACGACGTGCAGCTGGAATTGTTTTCACAGAATCTGCTGCCATGAAGCGGACAAGAATGTGTGGCTGACCGAAATAGCCTAAGCCCCAAGCTAAGGATGATAGAACGGCAACCGTACTCAACTCAGAGAAAATATGCATCGCTTGTGGACGAGCAGTTTCGAGTAAAATCGTGAATTCAGCTGCATTACCATCAATCGCAAGGTAAGTCATGATTGGGGTCAATAGTAACGCAAAAATCATTAAACCTGCTTGGAATGTGTCTGTCCAGCTGATTGCGAGGAAGCCACCAATACAAACATAACTGATAGTCGCGATCGCGCTAATCCAAAGTGCAGTGGTGTAATCCCAACCAAAGATACTTTCAAACAGGCGAGAGCCAGCAACCATACCTGAAGCACAGTAAATGGCGAAGAAAACTAAAATTACAACCGCAGAAATCATACGTAAGATACGTTTACGGTCTGCAAAACGACCAGTAAAGTAATCGGGTAGTGTAAGTGCATTATTCTGGATTTCAGTGTGCACACGTAAACGTCCTGCAACCAATAACCAGTTCAGCCAGGCACCAATAATCAGACCGACTGCAATCCATGCCTCAGATAAACCTGATAGATAAATTGCACCTGGTAAGCCCATGAGTAACCAACCACTCATGTCTGATGCACCAGCAGAAAGGGCAGTAACGACACTTCCTAAACTACGACCACCTAAGATGTAGTCATCAAAGTTGCTGGTAGATTTGTATGCATAGAGGCCAATAGCAACCATGGCAAAGATATAAACTAAAAACGTGACGAGGGTGGGGTTAATTTGACTCATAGGCATTCCTTGGCAAAAAATCCGAGATGGGAGATTTTTTAATCGCTTTGTTTGAGAGGGCGATTCAATCATGAAAATAAAATTACACTCTGTAACAGTTGTGAGATATTTTTGTGTATTTTATGTAAATATTAATTGTTTTTTAAAATTGTCTTATAACTTATTGAAAATATTTTATTTGTTTGTTGCTTAGTTTTAGTTTGTGCAAGTTGTACAAAAATTATATTTTTCATTTTATGAAATCATTGGCTTAATTATCATTTAAAGCTTATTTTAATTACGAGATGTTACAATTAATACATAAAGCAAACATTCAAATATAAAATATTTCATTTATGAAATATATTTACAGCAATGAAACATATCGAAAAGACTAGTATTTCATTATTGCACTAATTCTGTGCATCTAAGTGAGTACTAGGCAGTGACTACGGTTCAAGTCGATCAAACAAGAATAGAACGTGATTTATTGGGAGCGAAGGAAGTTCCAATGGATTGCTACTATGGCATTCATACTTTACGTGCTTTAGAAAACTTTCAAATTTCTAATCAGAAAGTAGGAACTCAACTTCATTTTATCCGTGCTTTGGCGCAAGTTAAAAAAGCCTCAGCGCAAAGCAACTGTAAATTTGGCAAAATCTCTCCCGAAATTGCTCAGGCTATTGATATTGCATGTGATCAATTAATCCAAACTCCTGAAAGCTGGACGCATGCTTTTCCTTTAGATGTTTATCAAGGTGGAGCAGGCACGTCGATTAATATGAATACCAACGAAGTGTTGGCCAATCTTGCATTGGAGCACTTATCACTTCCTAAAGGTAAATACGACGTTATTCATCCAAATGACCATGTAAATAAATCACAATCGACCAATGATGTGTACCCAACGGCGCTACGTTTAGCAACGTATTACAGTTTGGATGACTTATTTATACAGATCCAAAATTTAATTCATTCTTTGCAAGGCAAAGCAGTTGAGTTTCAATATGTCTTAAAGATGGGGCGTACCCAGTTGCAAGATGCTGTGCCGATGACTTTGGGGCAAGAGTTTCGTGCCTTTGCAACTTTATTAAAGGAAGACTTACGTTTAATTGAACGTACACGTGAGCTTTTATTAGAAGTGAACTTGGGTGCAACTGCAATTGGTACCGGGGTGAATACACCACAGGGTTATGCAGTTGAAGTGGTTCAGGCCTTGAAAGAGCTGACGGGTCTTAACTTAATTGGTGCGGAAGATTATGTTGAAGCAACCAGTGACTGTGGTGTGTTTATTATCTTATCGAGCACCTTAAAACGTTTGGCGGTGAAGCTCTCGAAAATCTGTAATGACTTACGCTTACTCAGTTCTGGTCCACGTACCGGTTTGGCTGAAATTCGTTTACCAGAACTACAGGCTGGTTCATCTATCATGCCTGCAAAAGTCAATCCTGTGATTCCTGAAGTGGTGAACCAAATCGCGTTTAAAGTAATTGGTAATGATTTAACTGTGACCATGGCGGCAGAAGCAGGTCAGTTACAGTTGAATGTAATGGAGCCTGTTATTTCGCAGAGTATTCATGAGTCAATTGAATTGCTTAGAAATGGTATTGCTGCATTAGACACTAAATGTATTCAAGGCATTCAAGCCAATGAACAAGTATGCTATGACGCAGTTATGCGTAGTGTTGGCATTGTGACTTTACTTGATCCAATTTTAGGTCATGCGAAATGTGACGAAATTGGGAAACAGTGTATTGCTGAAAATAAAACCATTCAACAGGTGGTATTGGAGCAAGAGCTACTGACACAAGATCAGTTGGATCAAATCTTCTCATTTGAAAACTTGGTGACTGAAGTGACGCCTACAGTCGTTCCTTTGGCACAAGTCAGTTAAACATTTATAGCCTTAGAAATGTATAAAAGCAGCCAATCGGTTGCTTTTATACATTTAAGCTAAGACTGGCTAACAATCTAGCCTGGTTAGAACTACAATATGCAGAGAGAAAGATGATTAGATTGATATGCTCACTAAACTAACCAATTTGTTGAAACGAAAGAAAGATGCACCAGAACAACTGTTTTTGCAGCAGCATCAGATTGAATATGATGAACAGAATGGATTTATTATTGAGGGTGTTGTGATCAATGATATACATGCTGAACGCTTAGCGTATTTCTCAAATCGTCGAATCAGTCAGTTTGATGACCTCAATGCACTTTTTTATAGTGCGATGTTGATGAATGAAAAAATTGATTTGGAAATAGCCAGTGGGCGCTTTGTTGCTCGCTTGGGTAATAATCTTGAAAACTTAACCGAGTTAAAGCACATCATTAAACTCCTGAGCGACTATTATTATCAGTTTATTCGCGATAAAAAATAGAACATTTAAATGGCATAAAATTGAGTGATGAAAGGGGCTTGGCTACGTGTAAGAGGGTGTTTTGTAGCGAAAAATAACGTGCGGCTTTAGGACATCGTGCTAGTATATGACGCATGTTTTTAGGTGCTTAAGCAATGCCCATGTTCCAAGAAGAAATCTCCCAACTGAATGTGCAACAACTAAAAGCGGGCGAAAAAAGATGGCTCGGAAATCTGCTCGGCTCATCTGTTGCGCTATTTATTCAAACGCTCAATACACAGAATAAAAAACTTTTTGTGGTTGTTGCAAAAAATAACCAACATTTGGCGCAACTCGAAAGTGAGTTTGAGTTTTACGGCATCCGACCGACGATTTTTCCTGATTGGGAAATTCTGCCTTATGACCGGTTATCTCCTCATCAAGATATCGTGTCTGAGCGTCTCGCGATTTTATCCAATATGCCACTAACGGGTGTCTTATTGATTTCGGCTTCGACCTTGGCACAACGTGTGGCACCGACTTCGTGGGTTTTAGGTGAGCATTTTGATATCCGTGTCGGTCAAAAGTTTGAATTGGAACAGCAAAAGAAACGTTTGATTCAAGCAGGCTATCATTTGGTCGACACAGTATACGACCATGGTGAATTTGCAGTTCGCGGTAGCATTATGGATATCTATGCCTCAGGTCAAGCGGCACCAATTCGCATAGATTTATTTGATGATGAAATTGAAACTCTTAAATTTTTTGATCCGGAAACACAGCGCACCACGGAAAACTTAAAACAATTCTCTGTCTTACCTGCGAAAGAGTTTCCGCTGAAAGAAGCGCGTAGTGTATTCCGTGATCGTTATGCGGAGATGTTTCCAACGGCGAACCCTAAGAAGAACCCAATTTATCAAGATGTGTTAGAAGGGATTGCATCACCAGGGATTGAGTTCTATTTCCCACTTTTTTTTAGTGCGGAGCAGATGCAAGCTCAAAGTACACTACTTTCATACTTACCTAGTCATTCCATTGTCATTACAGATAAACAGGTTGATGATGGTTTAGATAGTTTTTGGAAAGAGGTTGATCGTCGCTATCAGGACCGTAGACACAATATTGATCAGCCCATTTTGCCACCTGAACAACTTTTTATTTCAACCAATCAAATTTTAGAACAGCTCAATACCTTTCCACGCATTATTGCCTCAGGCGATATTTTCGACTTAAAAGCGGGGGTGGTGAATTTAAAGACTGAACTTCCACCTCGTTTACCCGTCGACCCAAAAAGTGAAAAACCTTTTCATGCGGTGAAACAGTATATTGATACAGCAAATCATCCCGTATTACTGGTTGCTGAAAGCGCAGGGCGTCGTGAAACTTTAAAAGATGCATTGCGCGCAACATTGGGAGAAATTCCTAATGTCGAAAATTTTGCTGAGTTTCAAAAGTCTTTACATGCTATTGCCATTACCAATGCACCATTAGAACGTGGTTTGGTCTTAAAAAATACGCTGAGTGTTATCTCAGAAAACCAGTTGTATGAACACCGTGTGGTGCAACGTCGGCGTAAGCGTCAACAAGAGGTTTCTGAAGAGTTTCTCATTCGCAGTTTGACTGAGTTGAGTATGGGTGCGCCAGTTGTACATATTGACTATGGTGTAGGACGTTATGCAGGTTTAGTCACTTTAAGTATTGATGATCAGGACTATGAGTTCTTGCAGCTTGACTATGCCGATGCTGCCAAAGTTTATGTTCCTGTGACTAATCTGCATTTGATTAGTCGCTATAGTGGTGGTGACCCAGACTTGGCACCCTTACATAAGTTGGGTACAGATGCTTGGAGCAAAGCGAAGCGTAAAGCACTCGAGCAAATTCATGATGTGGCGGCAGAATTGTTACACATTCAAGCACGTCGTCAAGCCAAACCTGGTTTTGGCTTTGAGCTTGATCATGGCCAATATATGCAGTTTTCCAGTGGCTTTGCCTATGAAGAAACGCTAGATCAGGCTAATGCGATTGAGGCGACTTTATATGACATGCAACAGGCGAAACCAATGGATCGTTTGGTCTGTGGTGATGTGGGCTTTGGTAAAACTGAAGTGGCAATGCGGGCTGCTTTTTTAGCAGTACAAAACAATAAGCAAGTTGCGGTTTTGGTTCCAACAACTTTGTTGGCTCAACAGCATTATGAGTCGTTTAAAGACCGTTTTGCGGATTGGCCTATTCGTATAGAAGTTTTATCTCGTTTTGGTAGTAGTAAGAGCCATACTAAAACGATCGAAGATCTGGCAGAAGGCAAAGTTGATATTGTGATTGGTACGCATAAAATCTTGCAAGAAAGCGTCCAGTTTAAAGATTTAGGTCTTATGATTGTGGATGAAGAGCATCGGTTTGGGGTGCGTGATAAAGAACGGATCAAGGCGATGCGTGCCGATGTGGATATGTTAACCCTTACCGCAACACCAATTCCGCGTACTTTAAACATGGCGTTTAGTGGTATGCGAGATCTTTCAATTATTGCAACGCCACCTGCACGACGTTTAGCGGTCAAAACCTTTGTACAAGAGCATACGGGTGATGCTGTCAAAGAAGCTATCTTGCGTGAATTACTACGTGGTGGGCAGGTTTACTTCTTGCACAATGAAGTAGAAACCATTGAGCGCGCGGCTGAAAGTCTCCGAGAGTTGGTTCCTGAAGCACGTGTTGCTGTTGCACATGGGCAAATGCGCGAACGCGAGTTAGAGCAAGTCATGCAGCAGTTCTATCATAAAGAATATAATGTATTGGTTTGCTCAACCATTATTGAAACAGGGATTGATGTCCCAAATGCCAATACTATCTTGATTGAACGTGCTGATAAACTGGGGCTTGCACAGTTGCATCAACTGCGTGGACGTGTTGGGCGTTCGCACCATCAAGCCTATGCATATTTACTGGTGCCATCCATTAAAGGATTGAAAGGCGATGCTGAAAAGCGTTTAGATGCCATTCAGCGGGCCTCAACCCTTGGAGCAGGTTTCATGTTGGCGACGGAAGATTTAGAAATTCGTGGGGCTGGTGAGTTACTCGGTGAGCAACAAAGTGGATCAATGCAAGCCATTGGTTATAGCTTGTATATGGAAATGCTTGAGAAGGCGACTAAAGCTATTCAAAAAGGGAAAACGCCAAATTTCGATGCGCCACTATCACTGACCGCAGAAATCAATTTACATATGCCAGCCTTGATTCCAGATGAATATTTAGGAGATGTGCATCAGCGTTTATTGTTCTATAAGCGGATTAGTAATACAGATAGTCAGGAAAAGCTTGATAATATTCGCATGGAGCTGATTGATCGTTTTGGTATACCGCCGCAGCCTGTGAAGCAACTCTTTGCTGTTCATCAGATTCGCCTAAAAGCTGAAACATTAGGGATCACGAAAGTCGATATTTCGGGCAATGGAGGAGCTATTGAATTCTCACCTGATACACCTGTACAGGCCATCAGTATTATTCAAATGATGCAAAAACACCCGACCTTTTTTAGAATGGAGGGCGGTCAGCGCTTAAAGGTTATGGTGATGTTGGAAGAGTATGAAAAGCGAATTCAGTTTATCAATGACTTATTAGCAAATTTACTTAAAGAATTGCATTAATTAGTAGCTCTAATTTGCTGTTATTTCATACAGATATCAGGTATTTCGTAGGTGTTTGCACGACAAAAAGAAATACTTGATTTTTTGATGAAATTTATTAAAGTGATAAATGTGATGTAGTTCAAAGTAAAACGTATTTTATTTGTATTGAAACACATTGCTTATAATATTCACCTCCGATTGGATGTGATAGTATTAGCCATTATTCTAATTTGCATCATTTATAAAGATATGTTTAGTTTGCATCCACAACTTGCTCAAGATACGTTTTTTGTAGGCGACTTTCCACTTTCAACATGTCGCTTAATGAATGATATGCAATTTCCGTGGCTAATTTTAATTCCACGCGTGCCAGGTATCACTGAGTTATATGAACTCAGCCAAGCCGACCAAGAACAGTTTTTACGTGAGTCAAGTTGGTTGTCAAGCCAATTAGCTCGCGTATTTCGAGCTGATAAAATGAATGTTGCTGCTTTGGGTAACATGGTGCCACAGCTTCATTTCCACCATGTGGTTCGTTATCAAAACGATGTTGCATGGCCAAAACCAGTTTGGGGTACTCCAGCTGTTCCTTATAGCAATGAAGTCCTTGCACATATGCGCCAGACTTTAATGCTTGCATTACGTGGACAAGGTGATATGCCGTTTGATTGGCGTATGGACTAATTCACGTGGAAATCAAATCAGGGATGATTTGATCGTGCGCATCATGGGGAACAATCAGTGCCATTAGACGATTGGATATCTAAAGAACCCAAACAATTTGAATACTTCCATCGAGTGATGGGGTATAGCATGTTGTCGCTATTGACTATCGTTTATCACTACACGATGGCGGATACGCATTATCAAATTTATGTCCCATTATTGTTATTGGTTGTATTGTTGTTTACACCACCATTTTCACGGTGGTTAGGCTATCGCTTTGACACTGATGTACGACGTAGTGTGATGTTTGTGATTGATATTGTTGTCACTTCAATTATTTTGGCAGCAATTCATCTGAATATCGTACTCACTTTTTTGTCTATTTTTGCACTGCTTTATACCGCCATTAGCAACAAAGTTTCATTTCTCATGATTTCTTTGGCGAGTCTGATTGGTGTTGTTGTTTTTTATTTATCTCTGATCTTTATCTTTGGTTTTGGTGAATATTTTGAAGCGACCAGTACCGAGCTGACCGTATTGGGTTTTTTGTGTCTGATTACTTATTTTGGTGTGGGTAGTTATTATCAGCGCAACCAAATGCAGGATATATATCGTCGCAAGAATCACTATTACGATCAAATGAATCGCTACATGGAATTTGCGAATCAGTTGAGCCGCTATGCTCCAGTGCAACTGTGGCAGTCAATTATGAAAGGTGAGTCTGAAGCGAAAATTGAATATAAACGTAAAAAACTTACGGTTTTCTTTTCAGATATTCAAGGTTTTACAGAGTTGTCTGAAAGCTTAATTCCTGATGATTTGGCATTCCTGCTTAATGACTATTTAAGACACATGACCGAGATTGCGAAGCAATACGAGGGTACTGTTGATAAATTCATGGGGGATGCCATTTTAGTCTTTTTTGGTGATCCGAATTCTGAGGGTGTAGAGCGGGATGCGCAGAATTGCTTAGAAATGGCAATGGCAATGCGCCAGCAAATGAAAATTTTGCGTGAGCGTTGGGTGAAAATGGGTTATCCGCCTTTGCACATTCGTATGGGTATTTCTACGGGTTATTGTCACGTTGGAAACTATGGTGCATCACATCGGATGGCTTATACCATTGTTGGGCGTGATGCAAACCTTGCAGCGCGTTTACAGAGTGCAGCTCAAGTGGATGAAATCTTAATTTCAGATGATACGCATAATTTAGTAAAAAATGACTATCTTTGTGCACCGAAAGCACCAATTTTCCTTAAAGGGATAAAAGGGGCTGTGAAGACTTGGCAAGTAGTTGAAAAATATACATCTCAGAAATCAGACTACCAACGCTGGTTTGATTATGAATATAAAGGGTTTCATTTACTGCTGAATTTGGATGAGGTGCAGAATTTTGAATACCCGCAGTTGATTCAAGTTTTAGAAAAAATGATTCAACGTATTCAAACGCAGCAAAAAATGACGAATTCTCAAGGTATTGTGAAATTAAATCTTGAAGATGAGGTCGTTGAAACCGTTAAAAGAAACGAATACCATTAATGATGATACGCTTGTAAAAACAAAAGGCATTAAAAAAGCCACTACAAATGAGTGGCTTTTTTAATGCTTGAAAAATCAGTGATTTTCAGACGCATGGTTAATGGTGTATTTCGGGATTTCAACTTCTAAGTCTTCATCTACTAACTTCACTTGGCAAGATAAGCGAGAATCAGGCTCTAAGCCCCAAGCACGATCTAGTAAATCAGCTTCAATGTCATTCATTTCTTCTAAGCTGTCAAAACCTTTTCGCACCACCACATGACACGTTGTACATGCAGCAGACATATCACATGCGTGTTCAATTTTGATTCCATTTTTGAGTAAGCTTTCACAAAGATTTGCATTTTGCTCGACTTCAAACTCAGCACCTTCTGGGCAGATTTGCGCATGTGGAAGAACTTTAATACGTGGCATAGTCTTTACCTATAAATTAGTTTGAGTTTGACCAGTCGTCGAGTTTTGTGCCTTTCAGCGCAGCATCGATATGCTGATTCATGCGTGCTGCTGCAAAAGCATCACTGTGTATTTTAAGCTGTTCAACAGCAGATTCAATGGCCTTGATTTCTGTTGTTTCAAGCGTTGCCTCTAGTGAAATTTTGGCTGCATTTAATGCAACTTGCTGCTCACTTGAGAGTAGGTGTGCATCTACTTTTAGTGCTTGTTCTAAAGCTTCAAGTTCACGTTTGGCTTCCACTTTGGTTTCTTGTAAGTGGCGAAGGTTTTTATCTTCTTCAGCAAACTTGTAACCATCAAGCAGTAAGCGTTCCATATCGCTATCAGCCAAACCATATGATGGCTTAATGTCAATTTGTGCATGTACGCCAGAGGTTGTTTCTTTAGCTGAAACCGTCAGTAAGCCATCGGCATCTACTTGGAAGGTCACTTCAATACGTGCTTGACCTGCAGTCATAGGTGGAATACCACGAAGAACGAAGCGACCTAAGCTGCGACAATGTTCAACCAAATCACGTTCGCCTTGAACCACGTGGATCAGCATCGCAGTCTGACCATCTTGGTAAGTCGTGAACTCTTGACGACGTGCAACGGGAATGGCTGTATTACGTGAAATAAGACGCTCAACCAAGCCCCCCATGGTTTCAAGACCGAGAGATAGTGGGGTGACATCAAGTAGTAATGCCCCATCTGCTGTATTGCCAATCAACTGGTTAGCAGTAATTGATGCACCAATTGCGACAACTTCATCTGGATTGATCGTACACAATGGTTCTTGAGCAAACACTTCACGAACAGCATTTTGTACAGCGTAAGAACGTGTTGAACCACCAACCAAGACTACGTTTTGAATGTCACTGAGTTCAAGCTTGGCATCGCGGAGCACGCGTTTGCACACGCTAATCGTCTTATCTAAAGCAACTTTGATAATGCTTTCAAATGTCGTACGATCAAGAGTCAGGCTATGCTCTAGCACCTGCAAATGTACGCTTTCTGCGTTTGTTAAAGCTTCTTTGGCTTTACGCGCAGCAACTAAAACATGTGCATTTTCAGTATCATCGAACTGCTCAATGTTGAGTTCTTTTTTCGCCCATTTTACGATTAAACGATCAAGATCATCACCACCTAATGCGGTATGGCCACCTGTTGCTAAGACCTCAAACACGCCTTGTGAAAAGCGTAGAATGGAAACATCAAACGTACCGCCACCTAAGTCATAAATTACATAGTTATGATCATGTGCAAGATTGGTGTCTTGGTCGAGACCATACGCAACTGCAGCAGCAGTAGGCTCATTTAAAAGACGCAATACGTTTAAACCTGCAAGTTGTGCGGCATCACGTGTTGCTTGACGCTGAGCTTCATCGAAGTATGCCGGAACGGTAATCACTGCACCATTGACTTCATTTTTTAAGCTTGCTTCAGCACGATCTTTCAATTGCTTTAAAATTTCAGCGGACACTTCGACAGGGGTTTTGCGGCCCTGTGAGGTTTCAAAAGCGGGCATTTGATTATCTTCACCCACTAAAGTGTAGGGGTGTTGAAACTTAATGTCGGCTTTAGAACGGCCCATAAAACGTTTGACCGAAACAATGGTATTTTTAGGATCGGAAGTCAAAAAGGGTTTTGCTTCATCGCCATACTGAATTTGGTTTGTACCATAATGTGCGATCGAAGGGAGCAAGACACGACCTTGTTCGTCGTGTAAAACTTTGGCTTTGCCTGAAAGGACAGTGGCAACAAGAGAGTGAGTTGTACCTAAGTCGATACCAATGGCAATACGGTGTTCATGTGGCGCACTTGATTGTCCAGGTTCTGCAATTTGCAAGAGAGCCATGAGTTACATCCTTTGAGCGTCAAAAATTAAAAATAGGTTAAAATTCATCATCTAAATCAAAGTTATCGTCATCTTCAAAACGATCTTCAGCTTTGTCTATATCATGCATGACTTTGACAAAGAAACGAAGTTTGCGGACATCATCACGTGCTTCGGCCCAATCTTCAGCTTCAAAATCAATTTTGAATTCACGAACTAAACCATCAATCCATTGTTGAACGTCAATTTTGAGTGATTGTAATTCATCTGCTGAACGTGCTTCATCGAGTTGTTCGCGAATTTCTAATGCGGATTGAAGAAATTCAAAGTCGTTGATGGATTGATCAAGATGGTAGTCTTGTTTTTTTAAACCTAATAAATATCCTGCGCGGCTATCGACCTGAGATAAAACTTTAAATGCTTGATTGATCTCGCTTGATTTAATCAGGGCTTGATCTTTATCGAGGGCTTTATCTGGGTGATATTGTTGCTGCAACTTTAAAAACTCTGCTTTTAAAGCTGCTAAATCAATATCGAGTGCTACTGGGAGGTTAAACAACTCAAAATGATTCATAGGAAGGGGGTTCCGCGCTAAATTTGGAGTGCTTGCAAAAGCAAAAACACGCTATGTAAATGCAATTAAAACAGTGTAATACACACTGTTTTAATGTCTAAAAGGCAAACCTGTGGTTTGATTTATACAGTGAAAGATTCACCACAACCACATTCACCTTTTTTGTTTGGGTTATTAAACTCAAAGCCTTCGTTTAAACCGTTTTTCACATAGTCCATCTCCATACCATCGAGATAAACCAAGCTTTTTGGATCGACAAAAACCTTTACCCCAAACTGCTCAAAAGTGGTGTCATGTGCATCAATTGAATCAACAAATTCGAGCACATAAGCTAAACCAGAACAGCCTGAAGTTTTCACGCCAACGCGAATACCTTCACCCTTACCGCGATTTTTTAAATAATTGCTGATATGAGTTGCAGCATTTTCAGTTAAATGGATCATGAAAACTCCGTTAATCGTTCTTTAAAATGCAAAGCAATTAAGCTTTAGATTTTTTGCTGCGGTAGTCTTCAACCGCTGCTTTAATCGCGTCTTCAGCCAGCACAGAGCAGTGTACTTTTACTGGAGGAAGAGCAAGCTCAGTTGCGATATCAATATTTTTGATCGCTTGAGCTTCATCTAAGGTTTTGCCTTTTAGCCATTCAGTCACTAAAGAGCTTGATGCAATAGCAGAACCACATCCATAAGTTTTGAAACGTGCTTCTTCAATCACACCGTTGTCATCCACTTGGATCTGTAAGCGCATTACGTCACCACATGCAGGTGCACCGACCATACCGGTACCAACGTTTTCCGCATTTTTATCTAATACACCAACATTACGAGGGTTTTCGTAATGATCAATTACTTTTTCGCTATAAGCCATGATGCGTCTCCAAACCTCGGGGTCAGCGTTAATATTTAATATGGGGTTAAAACTTGATTTTTCAATGAAGTCATCCAGTATGTGAATGACTTCAAAGGATAAAATTAGTGTTCAGCCCACTCAACTGTAGAAAGGTCGATACCTTCTTTGTACATGTCCCAAAGTGGAGAAAGTTCACGGAGTTTCTCAACCGCAGAGCGTGTTACTGTAAGTACGTGGTCAATGTCTGCTTCAGTGGTGTATTTACCAAAACTGAAACGAATTGAGCTGTGCGCAAGTTCGTCGGACAAACCTAATGCACGTAATACATAAGAAGGTTCTAATGTTGCTGAAGTACATGCTGAACCAGAAGATACAGCAGCGTCTTTCAACGACATCATTAACGATTCACCCTCAACAAAGTTGAAACTGACATTTAAGTAGTTTGCAACGTTTTGTGTTGGATGGCCGTTTAAGAAAATTTGTTCTAAGTCTTGTAAGCCATTCCAAAGCTTGTCACGAAGTACGCGAATGCGTGCTTGTTCCGAAGCTAAGTTCTTACCTGCAAGTTCAAATGCTTCACCCATACCAACGATTTGGTGTGTTGCAAGTGTACCAGAACGCATACCGCGTTCATGACCGCCACCATGCATTTGTGCTTTTAAGCGAACGCGTGGAGTACGACGTACATAGAGTGCGCCAATACCTTTAGGGCCATAAATTTTGTGAGCCGAGAAGCTCATTAGGTCTACTTTCATAGTTGAAAGGTCAATTTCAACTTTACCTGCGGCTTGAGCTGCATCGACATGGAAGAAGATCTTGTGTGCACGAGTGATTTCACCAATTGCTGCAACATCAGTCACAGTACCAATTTCGTTGTTCACCATCATTAGGGAAACAAGAATGGTATCTGGACGAATAGCTGCTTCAACCATTTCAGGGGTAATTAAACCCGTGTTTGGTAGTGGCTCAAGGTAAGTGATTTCAAAACCTTCAGACTCAAGCTCACGGCAAGTATCTAAAATAGCTTTGTGTTCAATTTTACTGGTAATAATGTGCTTGCCTTTAGACGCATAGAATTGTGCTACGCCTTTAAGTGCAAGGTTATCAGATTCAGTAGCACCAGAAGTCCAAACGATTTCGCGTGGATCTGCTTTGATCAAGTTCGCAACTTGTTCACGTGCATATTCTACTTTTTCTTCTGCCTGCCAACCGTAAGCATGCGAGCGAGATGCTGGGTTGCCAAATGTGCCGTCAAATGTCAGACATTCCATCATGCGTTCAGCGACTTGAGGGTCTACAGGAGTTGTTGCTGCATAATCAAGATAAATTGGACGTTTCATGTCAAATACCTGTTACCGATAAAAGGGCTGAATCTGAAGGTGCTGTGTTTTGGCGAATGGCAACTTTTTGGACGTTGTCACGTGCTACAAGGTCAGCAAGAGTGATTTTAGCGAGATAGTCGGCAATGTGATGGGAGAGTTCTTGCCATAAATCGTGAGTTAAGCACATTGCACCATTTTGGCAGTTGCCTTTATGGTCACAGCGAGTGGCATCAACTGTTTCGTTTACAGCTTCAATAACTGCTAATACTGTAATTTCATCAGCGCGACGAGCTAAATGGTAGCCACCATTGGCACCACGAATGCTAGAAACTAAGCCGTGGCGCTTTAATTTCGCAAATAACTGCTCAAGATAAGCAACAGAGATAGTTTGACGAGCTGCAATTTCAGCAAGCGTGATCGTTTGTTCAGTTGGCTGCAAAGCTAAATCAAGTAGAGCAGTCACTGCGTAGCGTCCGCGAGTTGTTAAGCGCATGATTCGATACACATGATTAGACTAGATGTGCCGATTTTAAGAATCCTGACTAAAATAGTCAAGTTTTTTTAATAATGATTATGCGTATTTAATTTGCTTGAAATATTATGTAGTTATGCAAGCCAAATATTATATACCAATAAGCTAATCAAAAGTATAGAAAACAGTAAAAATGTGACATTTATACGTTTTTGGCGTTGCTCCATGCGACGAATACGGTTTTTGTATTGTTTCACTTCAACTTGTAGGGTGTTGATTTTAGAGCGTTGCTCATCAATTTTTTCTAAAAGTGGCGCAATACGTTTTTTTGATGCAACCACATTTTGTGGATCAGTTGGTTCAGTTAACCAATTTTTCCAGTCGGCTAAAACTTTAGGGGCACTAAAGTGTAAAATTAAATCTCTGAACTCATCTTTGAGTATGATGTCGCCATCAATACGCATGGTTTTAATACTGCGACGATTTCCAAAAACGAAAATTTTAATTAAATCCATTAGGGTAGTGCGCACATCGAGATCGACAGGTTTTTCAGGTGCTTTCGCATCAAATAAAATACCTTGTTCACTAAAGGTAATATAGATGTCGAAGTAAGGTAAATAGCTGTTAATTTTAATCGCAATATTTTGCTCAACAAACTTTTTTGAATGTAGAGCAACCACACGGTCATGTTTTAAAATAAGAGAAAAGATCGTCTCAAGAACAATCATTAGCATAGTGAGTAGCATATGTGTTTGATTGTGTTCTTTTTGAGAATCACTCATAAGTAGTAACCTAAATCCTGACCTGAAATGAGCATCCTGCTCGCAAAAACTTCAGACTTAAAATAAAAAATGTAATAAAGATGCTTTGTAGAACAGTTTTGCAAAACGATCAAGTCCAATATTTGCTAGTATAGTGCAATCTATAAGATTTTTTGGAAGTTTTTGCACATAAATCATGCAGGAGATGGTGCTAATGGAAAAAGCAGATAGAGCGTTGGATGATATTTTGCAAGAAGATGAAACATTAAAAAAAACAAGAACTAAGCATCATTTTCACCGTAAAAGTAGTTTAGATTTTAGAAAGTACACTAAGCAAATTTGGTTGGCTGGTTTAGGTGCTTTCTCACGTGCGGAAGAGGAAGGCAATAAATTGTTTGACTCACTCGTCCAAGTAGGCGAGGAGCTAGAATCAAAAACCACTGAAATTGCAGATCAAACAGTTGAAAAAGTATCTGAAAAGGCACGTGAATCGGTTACGGATACTAAAGATAAGGTTGAGAAGATCGTAGACCGGAGTGTAAATCATTCTTTGAACCGTATTGGTTTAGTTACGGTCAAAGATATCCAGTACTTGGAAAACTTAATTCTTCAGCTTAACGAAAAAATAGATGTTTTGATTGAAGAAAATAAGAAGTTAAACGAAAAAGTGAATAAAAAGTGATCTGGTTGTGCTTTTGTAGCAATTTCAAGGTTTTTTTGTGATTTATTTTCCAAAAAAGCCTATACAGAGTATTGCGTTTTCACCTAAAGCATTGCTATAAAGGCGTTACGGTAATTTATACTAAACTCTTGGACCTTAAATAAACGATATTAAGAGGACGCGATCCACATGAATAAATCAGAATTAATTGATGCAATTGCAGAAAAAGGGGGTTTGTCTAAGACTGATGCTGGTAAGGCCTTAGACGCTACAATTGCTTCAATCACTGAAGCGCTTAAGTCTGGTGATACAGTTACACTTGTTGGTTTTGGTACTTTCAATGTGAAAGAACGTGCTGCACGTACTGGCCGTAACCCACAAACTGGTGCTACTTTAGAAATTAAAGCAAGCAAAGTACCAAGCTTTAAAGCAGGAAAAGGTTTAAAAGATTCTGTTGCATAATCTTTTAAATAAATCCTAAACGCGCCATTTCGGCGCGTTTTTTATTAAACATTAGAAAATGTGACGATAACACATTCATTCATTGCTACTTTTCAGTTAAAATCTCGTGCAAATAAAATATTGGAATACTTATGGAATCTTTTCGTAAAGTTATTAAGGGTTGGTTGGGCAAAGCCTTACTCATTTTGTTTTTGACCCCTTTAGCACTTGTAGGTATTGAAGGATATTTTAGTAGCGGATCAAAAGACGCTGTAAAATCAGTCAATGGTCAAGATATTTCTGAAAAGGAACTAGAAACACTAACAGCGTCTTTTAAAGAACAGTTCTTGGCTTATGCCAATGGTGATGAAACTTTATTGAATCAAAGCTTTATCAAAGATAAAGCAATGGATCAACTGATCTCTAATACCTTGTTGTTGCAACAGGCGGAAAAGCTAGGCATTTCACTTAGTGATACTCAAATTGAACAGATGATCGCTCAGCAACCAAGTTTTCAAGAAAATGGAAAATTTTCTGAAACACGGTATTCTAGCTATTTACAATCTGTTGGAATGAGTAGTGATGCTTTGGTTGCAAATCTGCGCCAAGATCATGCATTAAAAATGATGCGTTCTACTTTTGCTGATTATGCTTTGGTGAGTAAATTAGATATTCAGCAGATTGCGAATTTGCAAACAGAACAGCGTACCGTACAGTTTGCTAATGTAAATCTTGATGAATACAAAAAGAACATCAGTGTTTCAGCTCAAGAAATTGCTAACTACTACAAGCAACATCCATCAGCATTTAAACAAGTAGCAAGTGTAGATGTAGACTATGTGTTGTTAACACCTGCAAATGTTCCTGCTACGACATCACCAGTCACTGATACTGAGTTACAACAAGCTTATACTCAGTTTGTTGAAGCACAGAAGCAAAATGTTGCACCTTTGGTGAAACATATCTTAATTACTGTAGATACGCGTACAGATGCTGAAGCGAAGAAGCGTGCAGAAGAAGTTGTTGCAAAAATTAAAGCAGGCACAAGCTTTACAGCCGCAGCGGCTCAATACTCTGAAGATACGGCATCTAAGTCTAATGGTGGTGTACTGGCAGTCTATAACAAAGGTACATTTGGTGATGCTTTTGATCAAGCTGTAACATCACTTAAATCCGGTCAAGTGTCTGCACCTGTTAAAACTGAATTTGGTTATCATGTCATTGAAACTGACACACCTGCTGTGAAGTTGCCATCTTTTGAAACTGAAAAAGCACGACTTACTGCTGAAGTTCAAAAAAGTAAAACAGCCAATGCGTTTTCAGACACTGTAAATAGTTTAAATGAGCAAGTTGTAGATTCTGATGCTTTGGATGTGGTTTCACAAGAAGTGAAAGGCGTGCAAGTTCAAACTGTCAAAGGTATGACGCTTTCTACACAGCATCCTGTATTAAGCAATGCAGCAGTAAAAGTGAAACTGTTTAACGATGACGTTAAAAACGGTGACCGTAACGCGACCAGTAGTATTCAACTTACAAATGGTGATGTTGTCTGGGTCAAAGTACGTGATTACCATGCGGCAGGTGTGCAAACGCTTCAAGAAGCAACTCCACGCGTGAAAGCAAAATTAGTTCAACAAAAAGCATATGAAGCGGCGAAAGCGAAGATTGCGCAAAGTTTAAAAGACTTTAAAACTCAACCAGCGGCATCAGTTGTTGCGAAGAGTGGTTTAACGTTTACTGCGCCGCAAGTGTTTATTCGTTCGCAAGGTCTTCCTCGTGTAGTTGAGCGTGCAGCATTTAGCCAGGCGACGCCAAAAGCTGGGCAATGGTCTGTAACAACAGCATTATTGCCGACTGAAATGGTCGTAGTCGCAGTATCAAATGTAAACAAGACGACGTCTAATGCGTTGACGGATGAACAGTTGGCGGAGCTTTCTAAGCTATATCAACAGCTTCGCGGTCAGCAAGAGTCAGAAGATTATGTGCAATACTTAAAAGCACATGCAAAGATTAAATAATCATATCGAATAAAAAAACCTGCATTCGTGAACTGCACCCCGAAAGTTGGACACTTTTAGTCTAATTTGGAGGGTGCTTTTTATGGCTAAATATTCTCAAGCATTTAAACTCGAAGTTGTTCAAAATTA